>CAJXQV010000060.1 GCA_913058165.1 uncultured Chromatiales bacterium
AAAGGATACGATCCGATATCCACGTCGTTCCCTTTAACGCTGGGACTGGCATGTCCCGACATGACAATAAACTTTACTTTTTGTTCACACTGCGCTTCAACGGTCTTGATTAAGTCGGCACCCGTTTTACCCGGCATTTTTAAATCCGTAATAATAAGATCAATTCCTGGCGTGGCTTTAACGACTTGAACTGCAGCTTCGACATTGCTTGCGACAAAACATTCGTAACCTTCATCAGTTAAGGCCTCTGCCATTAGGTCAAGAATCATTTCTTCATCATCAACAATAAGGATTTTGATTGCGATAGTCTTTCTCCTCCCAAGAACCAATACTAATTAACAAGCGGTAATGTGATCGTTAAGCGAGCACCCTCATCGGTATTTTCTGCCGTAATAGTGCCGTTCATGTCACGGATAATACCGTAACTTACCGATAACCCTAAGCCCGTACCTTTACCCATTTCTTTTGTTGTGTAGAACGGCTCGAAGACGCGCTGAAGAGTATCAGCCGGAATACCCCCGCCGGTATCTTCAGCTGTAATATAAACACCGTTATCATCGGTAAATACCCGCAATGTAATCTTCGACTCTCCATCTCTTTCCGCCATGGCATCTCTGGCGTTGGCAAGAAGATTCAAGATCACCTGCTCCAGCTGAATGGGATGCCCTAAAACAGACGAACAGTCTTCGGAGAACTCAGTCACAACCTCTATTTGAGCCAATCGCAATGGCTCTCCAATCAGGTCAAGGGCACGTGTAATAACAGCTCGAGGATCAATGGGTTCTGGACGTTCGTTCGCCTTGCGTCCGAACATCCGCATATGATCAATAATTACAGCTGCTCGGACAGTCTGCTCTTCAACACGTTTCAGCTTATCGTTCAGATATTCAGGGTCGACCACCCCTTTAGATATCTTCTGCCGGGCAGTCCCCGCAGCCATGCGGATGACGCTCAGCGGTTGGTTCAATTCATGCGCAACCGATGTCGCCATTTCTCCTAGCGTTGCAAGTTTAGACGCCTGGATTATTTGGGCAGCAGTCTCTTTGCGGGCAGTAATATCACGGATAAACCCAACGAATGCAATATTGTCGGAACCGTCGGCTGAGATACTGTGTTTTTCAATGGCCACCTCAACAGCAAATTCATGGCCATCCTGATGCAATGCATCTATTTCAACGCGCTGACCAATGATCGCCCCTTCGCCTGTTTCGGGAAACACTTTCAAACCGTGGTCATTCGCTCCACGGTAGCGAGAAGGGATAAGTAACCCGAATAGTTTTTTGCCAATGACGTCCTGGCGTTCATAGCCAAAGGTAGTTTCGGCGGCCCTATTAAAGTCGAGCACCATGCCGTGGTGATCCATAAGAATAATCGCATCAAAGGCAGTGCTCATTAATGCATCGAACCGAGCGCTATTATCCCGAGCCTCTCTATTCTTAACGTAGAGAGATTGATAAGCGCTGCCTAGATAATAGAAACTGACCCCCAAAACGATAGGTGCTGTATCAACAATACCAATAACCGGGTTATCTATATGCATCTGTATGATATTAGAAAGCGTAGGCATTAAGTTCACGAAATACAGACCGAAAAACCAAGCCGCACTTACAAAAAGACACCCAAAAAGTGCCCCTGCCACACCATACTTGTACGCGTAATTCATTTATTCCCCATGAAGACTCATTGCTAACGACTTAAGACTTCAATGCACTCTAAACCTTCAGCTGATGAACCCAGCTCTTCTATCAGGCTTGCAATAACCGATGGATTTCTTAAAAAAGGGTACGGTGCGATATCTATGCCGCTTCCTTTAACGCGGGGGGCGGCATGTCCTGCCATTAGGTTAACAGCCATTCTTTCATGATCAAAAGTAACGACCCTGATTGCGCTCGGCTTGCTCCCCCCACTAATCAGTACTAATTAAAAATGACGGCAGAGTTATCGTTAACCGCGCACCATCATCAATATTTTCAGCGGATATCGTGCCTTTCATGTCACGAATAATGCCATAACCTACAGAGAGCCCTAAGCCAGTGCCTTTGCCCATTTCTTTTGTTGTAAAAAAGGGCTCGAAGACGCGCTGCAGAGCATCTTCGGGAATACCTCCGCCGGTATCTTCAGATGTGATGTGGACACCTTTATCGCCTCTAAATACCCGCAATGTAATCTTTGACTCGCCATCTCTTCCAGCTATCGCATCTCTGGCATTGGTGAGAAGGTTCAATATCACTTGTTCCATTTGAATCGAATGACCCAAAACGGATGGACAGTCTTCAGCAAGCTCGGTGATAACCTGAATTCCATCCAGACGCAATTGCTCTCCCATCAGACCAAGCGCATTTGTAACCACCTGCCGAGGGTCAATCAGCTCTGGGTCTTCCATCGCCTCGCGCCCGAACATCCGCATATGATCGATAATTGCCGCTGCTCGTGCTGTCTGCTGCTCAATGCGGCATAGCTTATCCGTTAGGTATTCGCGGCTAACCGCGCCTTTAGCCATCTTCCGGCGGCTATTCCCGGCGGCCATCCGAATGACGCTCAGTGGTTGGTTCAATTCATGCGCGACTGATGTCGCCATTTCGCCCAGTGTTGCTAGTTTGGATGCCTGGATGATTTGAGCAGAGGCTTCTTTGCGCTCTCTCTCCTGTTCGACCCGCACCTTATTCAGTTCTGTAATGTCCTGGCCTACACCAACCACACCAACTGCTTGACCGGAGGCATCATATCGTGTCGACGAATTAAGCAGAATATCAACTTGATCTCCAGATTTTGTGAGCAACGGAAACTCATAGTTTGCAGTCTCTTCACCTTTAAGTGCTTTGGCTAGAACATCGGCCACTAAAACTTTATGAGCATCAGTAACAAAATCGGCGACAAGGTCCCGACCCATCACCTCATCCTTATTAAATCCCGTAATATTTTCTGACTGCTGGTTCCACTCGTTGATGTTTCCTTCAGCATCTATTCCGAAGATCGGAGCATTAGCTGTATCAATCAACTGCGTCAGTTCTTTGTTGACAAAAACCAATTCCCCCATACGTTTAGCAACGATCTTCTCAAGATCCTGATTTGAGGTAACGAGCTTCTTGTTGCTCCTATAGAGCTCTCGGCTTTTGAGCTCCAGCAGACGCTCTGCCTCAGTTCGGGCAGTTTTTTCGCGCTCAATTTTACGCATCAGGAAACCGATTTTTTTAGCGTCTTCGCTCATGGTCTAGTCAGCAGATGCTTGGCTTGGCGTGCTGTTCAAATGGCTCATGCTAATCAGACAGTCCGCCTCCCTATTTTCAATATCGACGACTATCTTTTCGTTATAGTGTTCAGCACAGCCTAGAATTAATCCATTGGCTAAATAGGCAAAAGGACGACAGGAGGTATACGTTACCTGCAGCTCGTCTTTATTATGTTTTACAACTCGAAATTCCGGTAGTTCGGCATCGGGATATAACTTTTTTACCTCGACATGAATAATGCTGTCTACTGCAGTAACCAAGTCAAAACTGCTGCCGAATGGGGCAATCATATCTGGATCAATAAGGATTAATTTAGGAAACAGGTATTGCCCATAACTCACTAGCAGGTCGTTGACGGGAATGTCTGTCAACTTATGCAGGTTACCTACTAGAGCTAGTAGCTCTGTGTGATCGTAGGTGCCAATGGTGGTATAGGCTCCGCCAGTAGCCAGCTCAGTTCCCTCAATAAGCTGGTCGACTAACTCAAAGCCAAGTTTTTCTTCAACCATCTCAAAAAAATTAGTGAATACAATGCCTTTCATAGTTTGCACCAAATTGTTGTAGTCAGATCTTTAATTAACATCTTAATTCAAATCGTATTGTTTTACGCAACCCTTGTTCCTAACATTCTGTTTAAGATCAAGCGCCGGATAATATGCTCAGCTACGGCCTAGTAAACCATTGCAAGCCGACGAACCAACCGTACTTCAGACGCTCTTCGCTCGGCAGATCCGAGAACAACTTACTGCGTGCTGATACCAACAGATGAAACTGCTCGGTAAAGCCATAATCGACACCCAGGTTGTAGTTAACATCCGTTTCAGATGCACGTGAAAACGTTGCGCCATAGACTTCGGCTAGCAGCTGCATTTTTTCATTGACCTGGTAGCCACCTGCTACCCCGTAATCCCAGCCGTTGCCGCTTTTAGAAGACACCGCGTAAGCAACCTGGGTCATTACGCTCCAGTCGCCAAATTCCCAGCCAGCGAGTAACGGTAGGTTCAATATACGAATATCGTCAATCACCCCACGAACCGTAGATGCATCGTTTAACGGCACTGCGTATGCGGGCGCGAATGCGAGTTCGAGGCTGTCGTTCTTAAAGAAACGCCATTTAACACTGACTTCACCGTAACCCATATCAGTTTTTGAAGGCTCGCCAGGTTCGTCGATTTTCTGCATTGGCAGCACCACCGACATCTGGATATTCTCGGTTAAGCCAAGCGATGTATCCAACACAGGAAAGTCATAAGCCTTAATGGCATCGGTCTTCGCTCCATCAGCCGCGAGAATGATTTCCAGGCCGCCCGGCTCAAGAATACCGGTGTCATCGATAGTCAATGGAGGACCGGCAAGCGTCACCGTTATTAACCCAAAAGAAAGAACTGAGGCATGCGCTAGGGCCCACCGCATAACTGGAAAATTAAGGCGCATAATTCTCTTGTTTAAATTAGGTTGATAAGACTGTTCTGATCGAGCGAAATAACAAGCTGCAAGTATCGTCCTTAAACCTAGGTTGAAGGTCAAGCCCTATCTAGTGGGTTTACGGCGTAAAACTCTCTTGATACCGCAACATAGGCCCAATCAGCTCCAATGCAGACATATTGCAGTCGGGCAGATGCATACGACTCTCACCAAGTGGATGAACCCTAGAGCCCCAGCGCAATGCAGCTGCTGCACGGGTTAACCCCGCCCCAAATGCCGTCATGAATACCAGCGCGCCGGGCTTGATCCTGCCCTGCTCCAATGCTTCACACAGGGCGATGGGCACGGTGGCACTGGACGTGTTGCCATAGCGCGCCACATTGCTCATGACTTGGTCAGGCGACAAATGCAACAGCTTGCCCAATGATTCAATAATGCGTTGATTTGCCTGATGCGGAATGAGCTGGTCACAATCAGCCAGACTCACTCCGGCACGCTCCTCCGCTTCACGCAAGCATTCCGCCATACCCTTAACGGCACGCTTGAAAATCTCGCGCCCATCAAACTGCAACGTGAGTGGCTCCGGCTGTTTACTCATATCCATGACCGTGCCGAAATCAGGAATCATAAGAATCCCGCCCGCGTCAGCGTCGCAATGCATGCTTGCAGAAAGCACTCCGCTGTCATCGTCGCTCACTTCTAACACCACCGCACCTGCGCCATCACCGAACAATACGGCGGTATTGCGATCTCGCCAATCCAGATAAAAGCTCAATCGCTCCGCACCGATTAATAAGATTTTTTTATGCACTCCGCTGGCAATCAAACCGTTAGCTGTCGCCAGTCCGTAAACAAAGCCTGTGCAGCCTGCATTCAGATCAAATGCAGACGCTGATGCAATCCCGAGTATTTTCTGAGCACGTGAGGCTGTGCTCGGGATTAAAACCTCAGGGCTGGTGGTTGCTAGAATGACGGCATCAATATCACTCGCATCCACTCCGGCACAAGCAAGCGCTCTTGAACCTGCCACGGCTGCGAGCTGACTCACCCCTGTATGGGAAATACGTCTCTCAGAAATACCGGTTCGGGTGCGAATCCACTCATCGTCGGTATCAAGAAACCCGGCAATATCAGTATTGCTCAAAACCGCGGGTGGCAAACATTTACCCCAACCGGTAATCACACCACGCATGCCCTACTCCTTAATCTACAAATGATATTGATGCCAGCACAATCACGACAACCTTGTATTAAGATAATACTCCGAATACGCAACCCAAATAAAAAGCCCGTTTGCGCCCCAATTAATTCATCAGGGTGCAGACGGGCTCGATCGCACAGGTATGCGTTTCGGCTTATTCGGCGCTCTCACCCTCGATACCCAAACGCTTATGTATTGTGGGGCTGGTGGTGGTGTACTGCAGATGCACCTTCTTGCCTGGCTCAATAATGGCCTTAGCGGCAAATGCTGCCAATGCGGCCTCATGGAAACCACTCAAAATCAGCTTCTTTTTACCCGGATAAGTCGAAATATCACCCAGTGCAAAAATACCCGGCACATTGGTTTGCGAATCAGATGTGTCCACATCAATTGCCTTCTTAGTGATCGTTAACCCCCACTCAGCAATCGGTCCGAGTTTAGGTGAAAGACCGTAAAACACTAACAGGTGATCTGCATCCAATGTCTGCTGATCACCGTCTTTAGATTTCAGGTCCACGGAGGTCAACGCGCCGTCAGTAATCCCAAGGCCGGCCAGATTAGTGCGCTCAACAATCCTCACTTTGCCATCCACTTCAAGTGCTTTGAGCTGAGCAACCGATGCGGGTGCCGCACGATAGTCATCGCGACGATGAACCAGAGTTAGTTCAGCTGCAGAATCAGCTAATGCCAATGCCCAGTCGAGAGCTGAATCACCGCCACCGGCAATAACCAGTTTCTGATCAGCAAAAATCGAAGGGTTCTTAACTTTAAAGTGAAGGCTGCTATCTTCTATTTCTTCAATGCCATCGAGACGTGGTTTGCGCGGCTGGAATGAGCCAACACCGCCGGCAACAAAAATGGTTTTGGCATGAAACTCTTTGTCGTTGCTGGTAACAACACGGAAATAACCTTCTTGCTGCTTCTCGACCGATACAACTTCCTCATTCAAATGGAAGGTGGCGCCAAACGGTGCCGCCTGTTCCATCAATAGATCAATCAATTCCTGGCCCGTGCAACTGGGCACGGCAGGAATATCATAAATCGGTTTATCAGGATAAAGTTCTGTGCACTGACCACCGACGGTGGGCAGAGAGTCGATAATGTCGGCCTTAATGCCAAGCAATCCAAGCTCAAAAATCTGAAAAATGCCGCATGGGCCCGCACCAACGATCAGTGCATCAGTCTGAATAATAGACATAGTCATTTCCGCTATCAGAGTAGACGCTGTGGATTCGCCCCACAGCGTAGAGGCAGGCATATTACTTAAGAGCGCTCTGCGCAACAACAGGTGATATGCAATATGGATATATCAGCGGATTATATTCGCGAGCATTAGCCCAATATCAGTGGTCCACAGCCTCTGAAGTCCTGTCTCTTATACACATCTCCGAGCCCACGAGACAAGAGGCAATCTCG
>CAJXQV010000061.1 GCA_913058165.1 uncultured Chromatiales bacterium
TACACAGAGTAGATCGTCGGCAGCGTCAGATGTGTATAAGAGACAGATATAATGGGCACCACAATACGGGCAGCTGGCCTCGCCACTGTCTTCAATGGGCAAATACACTCTGGGGTGCGAATTCCAACGTTTCATGCCCGGCATCGGACACGACAACGGCAAATCAGCCGCTGTTACTGAATACCGGTGTTCGGTATTTGCCTCTATAAGTTCGTCATTGTCTGAAGACATCAATCCTGCCCCTACTCTAAAGTCACTTCATATGTCATATAACCGAGTGAAGTATAACAAGCGAAGCTGCAGAAAGTGGTAGGCAGAAAAACGGAACTAGAAACGACTCTCACCGACATACCGATGCCACAAACCCGAAACAATAGAGGGGCTCTCCGCCAGATCAACAAATGGAACCAAAGACACCTGCCCAGCTAACGACAGACGATGCAGCAAACTGCGGTAGTCACGGTATATGTCGGCAAGTTGCTCGGAATGCTCCGGCTGCATGATACCAGCGGCAGCTAGTGCCTCAAGCTGACGAATATTATCCGACCAGACAATCAACGATGGGTGGTTGCGGGCATGCTCCAGCACCAGGTACTGAACCAGAAATTCGATATCGATAACGCCCCCAATGCCATGCTTGACATGGAACATATCGACGGTACTTTTATCCAGTTCTTTGCGCATTCTATCGCGCATCTTCAACACGTCTTCATGCAACTCGGCGAAATGCACATGATGCGTAAGCACATCGTCGCGAACCGCGGCGAATTCATCACAGATTCGCAGCGGGCCGGCAATGGCCCGGCTGCGCAACAGAGACTGATGCTCCCAGGTCCATGCTGTTTCTTTATGGTATTTCTCGAAGGCCCTCAAGCCGCTCACCATCTGGCCTGAGTTACCACTGGGGCGCAACCGCGTATCCACTTTATACAGCGACCCGGACAGCGTCTGCATAGTGAGCATATGAATAAGGCGCTGTGCAAGACGGGCAAAAAATACTGAGTTATCGAGTGGCTGCAAGCCATCAGTTTGCTGTTCTTCGCCGCTCGAATCATGCAGAAAAACCAGGTCCAGATCTGAACCGTAACCGAGTTCCAGGCCACCCAGCTTGCCATACCCCAGAACACCAAAATACGCCTCGCGCATACCATCACCGTCATCGCACATCGGACGTCCATGCCGCACAATCATCTCGCCATAGGCAAGTTTCAGCGCCGCGTCGACCACGAGCTCACCAATATCAGTTAAGCGGCCGCTAACCTTCATGAGTGGCAGCACACCACTCATGTCGGCAACTGCGACCCGGAATACAGCGGCCTGCTGAAAGTTGCGGATATGTTCGAGATACAGCTCCGGGTCATCGCTTGATTCGTCGGTAAGACGCAGTGCCAGATCATCCTCCAGATCAATACGCCGGGGCTCTTTCGAAAACACCCGCGGATCAAGCAGCTCATCAAGCAGCAGCGGATGCGCAGCAATCTGACCCACCAGAAAATCACTGCGGGCAGCCAAGGTAACCAGCCGCTGCAACGCGGCCGGGTTCTCGTTTAACAGCGAAAAGTACGCTGAGCGGCGACCAATAGCCTCAACAATAGAAAGGCAAGCCCGTAACGCCGCATCCGGAGAGGACTCTGCCGAACAAGCATGAATTAACTGTGGCATAAGCCGTTCGAGGCGCGCCTGCCCGGGCTCATCAAGGCGCGCGATCGACGAATCCAGCTTCAACCTCTGCAACTGCTCGGGCACATCGGCTGGATTAGCAAAACCAAGCTCTGCCAGTTCTTCCAGTACGCTCTCGCTAGCGACACCGCCGGACCAAAGCCCACCAATATGGCTCAATACAGATGATTCATCGGATTCATCAGAGCTGCGCCGGAGAATATTATTGAAGTGATCGTGAACCTTATCGCGATGCGCATCGAGGGTTTGCATGAAGGCGTCCCAATCGGCAACACCCATCGATAAACACAGGCGCGCACGGTTCAACGGGTTGGCTGGCAGCTTATGCGTCTGCTGGTCATTAATTGCCTGAATCCGATTTTCAACCAAGCGCAGATAACAATACGCAGCGCTAAGTTCACTCACAGCATCGGTTGGTAATAGCCCATAAACAGGCAGCTGCTGCAGCGCTTTCAGCAGCCTACGCTCGCGCAACTGAGCAATGCTGCCGCCCCGCACCAACTGCATCGTCTGCACAATAAATTCGATTTCTCGAATGCCCCCGGGACCCAGCTTCACGTGGTCCTGCATACCCTTCTTGCGGCCTTCCGTCTCAATCATCGCCTTCATTTCACGAAGGGAACTGAACACGCCATAATCCAGGTAGCGCCGATACACAAAAGGGCGCAGGATGTTTTCGTAAAACTCTTCAGCACCAACCCAGTCATTTACCACACGCGCTTTAACGTAGGCATAACGCTCCCAATCACGACCGTGTGTCATCAAGTACTCTTCGAACGCCA
Organism: uncultured Chromatiales bacterium; assembly: GCA_913058165.1. GTDB lineage: Bacteria > Pseudomonadota > Gammaproteobacteria > Steroidobacterales > JABIQA01. Next base: position 2,463 of record CAJXQV010000061.1, read on the forward strand.
TCTCGCTAACAGCCAATGGTCCGCTGGTTCCAAAAGGGCGCAGGCGCACATCCACCCGATACACAAAACCGTCGGCGGTGCGCTCATCCAGAACCTTAATAAAGCGTTGCGCCAACAGGCGATAATACTCGGGCGCGGTGACAGGCTGACGACCATTAGTGTCGGCAGACTCACTGAACAGAAACACCAGATCAATATCAGATGAAAAGTTAAGCTCTCCACCGCCCAACTTGCCCATGGCGAGAATAACGAAGCAGCTCTCTTTCCCATCCACGGTGATCGGTTTGCCGTAGCGCTCTAACAGGCTAATTTCAGACCAGCGCAATGCTGCACACTGAGTGGCATCGGCAACCGCTGAAAGATCAGCAAGCGTTTCCGCGAGATCCGCCAAACCAGCCAGATCGCGCCAGGCAATGCGCACCAACTGCCGATGCCGATATAACCGAAGAGCCCGTTTAAACTCGGCTTCATCGTTAAGCCCGACGGTAGAGGCAAGACAAGCTGCCAACAGCTCGCCACCACCAAGCGTGCGCAGCAGATCTCCTGAGGAAAATAGCTCACGAGTTAAATCTGGGTACAGGGTGAGTGTATTGGCAATGTATTCACTGCAGGAAAAAGCGATAGGAAACGATGGCAGCAATTCCATAGGAATACTTTCGATACCCTGTTCAATCAAATTCTGCGACGCCTCCGCAAACACCGGGCGTAGAATTTCAGGCAGTGCCGCACTGAGCTGCTCAATATTTAAAGTCGAAGGCGCAACAGTCACATCAGAATCCTTATTGGTATCGCATTCATCATGTTTTGAAGCCGACGGCTTTGCAAGTCGGTTTTTCCACAAACAGGTGGATAAGTATCTGTTTATCGAACGCCCATAAAAAAAGCCCCGCAAAGCGGGGCTTTTTTTCTAACCAAGAAAGCTGGTCAGGAACGACTTACATCATGCCGCCCATACCACCCATGCCACCCATATCCGGCATTGGGCTCATGCCCGGGTCTGCAATAGGAGCTTCAGTCACCATGCATTCCGTGGTCAGCAACAAGCCTGATACAGATGCAGCGTTCTGCAGTGCAGAGCGGGTAACTTTAGCCGGATCAATGATGCCCATTGCAACCATGTCGCCATAGATGTCAGAAGCAGCATTGAACCCGTAGTTACCTTTACCGCCGGCAACTTCGTTCAATACAACGGATGCATCACCACCAGCATTAGCGACGATCTGACGCAAAGGCTCTTCCATCGCACGACGCAGAATCGCAATACCAACGTTCTGATCATCATTCGCGCCTTTTAAGCCATCAAGAGCAGCCCGCGCACGAATCAATGCAACACCACCACCGGCAACAACACCTTCTTCAACCGCAGCACGGGTTGAATGCAGAGCATCTTCAACGCGAGCTTTTTTCTCTTTCATTTCGATTTCAGTTGCGGCACCCACTTTAATGACTGCAACACCGCCGGCGAGCTTAGCAACACGCTCCTGCAGTTTTTCACGATCGTAATCAGAAGAAGAGTCAATGATTTCGCGGTTAAGCTGCTCAACGCGATCTTTGATTTCAGTTGCTTTACCAGCACCATCAATAATGGTTGAGCTTTCTTTGCTCACCTGAACTTTCTTAGCTTCGCCCAGATCGTCCAGAGTTGCTTTCTCAAGACTGAGACCCACTTCTTCAGAAATTACCTGGCCACCGGTAAGTACAGCGATGTCCTGCAACATGGCTTTGCGTCGATCGCCGAAGCCAGGAGCTTTAACACCGCAGACTTTAACGATACCGCGCATGTTGTTAACAACCAGAGTTGCCAGCGCTTCGCCTTCGATATCTTCGGCAACAATCAGCAATGGACGGCCTGCCTTAGCTACAGACTCAAGCAGTGGTAGCAGGTCGCGAATGTTGGTGATTTTCTTGTCGAATAAAAGAATGAATGGGTTTTCGAGATCAGCACTCTGAGCAGCTGCGTCATTAATGAAGTAAGGCGACAGGTAACCACGATCGAATTGCATACCTTCAACAATGTCGAGTTCGTTATCGAGACCTGAACCTTCTTCAACAGTAATAACACCCTCTTTGCCCACTTTTGACATAGCTTCGGCAATGATTTCGCCAACAGCCTCATCAGAGTTTGCAGAGATAGTACCAACCTGAGCAATAGCTTTATCGTCTTCGCATGGCTTGGAGAGCTTTGCAATTTCAGCAACTGCGGTCGCAGTGGCCTTATCGATACCGCGCTTCAGGTCCATCGGGTTCATACCAGCAGCAACTGACTTCAAACCTTCACGCAGAATAGCCTGCGCAAGAACAGTCGCTGTAGTAGTACCGTCACCGGCAACATCAGAAGTCTGTGAAGCAACTTCCTTCACCATCTGTGCGCCCATATTCTCGAACTTATTTTCGAGTTCGATTTCTTTAGCCACCGACACACCGTCTTTAGTAACGGTAGGAGCGCCGAATGCTTTATCGAGAATTACATTACGTCCTTTCGGACCCAAAGTGACTTTTACCGCGTTGGCCAGAACGTTCACACCTGCGAACATTTTCTGCCGAGCGTCGTCACCAAATCTGACATCTTTAGCTGCCATGGTTATAAATTCCTCTTAAAAAATACTGTATTCAGTTAAGTCCGAAAGGACGGAACTGTTTAGCCTTCAATTACCGCCATGATGTCGTCTTCACGCATAACGAGAAGATCATCACCATCAACCTTAACTTCGGTGCCGCTGTACTTGCCGAACAGCACTTTGTCGCCAACATTAAGGTCTAGCGCTCGCAGCTCGCCGCTATCAAGCAGTTTGCCGTTACCTACAGACAGAACTTCGCCCTTACTGGGCTTTTCTGCTGCTGAGTCAGGAATTACGATGCCACCGGGTGTGGTGCGCTCTTCTTCCATTCGCTTAACGATCACGCGATCGTGAAGTGGGCGAATATTCATTGTTCAGTTCTCCAATCAATTTCCGGGAACAAGCCAAAAACGCCTAAGGGTTCTTTTCCTTTAAAAAGCACGTTTTCGTCATTGCTAGTGTTAGCACTCTATAGGAGTGAGTGCTAATCATAGCGACGAGTTTGGATTTTTCAAGGGCTGATACCAGCAATGCGACACATGCCATGACAAGCTGAGTGCGCGCGGCTATCCTGAGAGCACATGAATTCGCCCTATTGGCGGCCCCGAGGCGCAAACCGATGACTCAACAAGCGGAGATTCTCCTGGTGCAAACCACCTGTCCGGATACAGAGACGGCACGAGAACTAACAAAAAGACTTTTAGATCAAGGGCTTGCCAGCTGCATTAACCTCATTGAAGGTATTGAAAGCCACTACCGATGGGAAGGCGAACTAAAACAAGGTACAGAGACGCTCATGCTAATTAAAACGCCCGCAGCCCGCTATCAGGCCCTGGAAGCGGCTATTTTGCAGAATCACCCCTATGAACTTCCGGAGATCATCGCAGTCAGTCTGAGTGCCGGGCTACCCGCCTACCTCAACTGGGTGGCCACATCATCTACCGAGAAAGCCGGAGCAGAGGGCGCTTTGTGACAGTAATTAAGCCATTTATAATCAAATCTGCGGCTTTTATCGCACGGTTTTCGGCGCTCCTGCTGATTAGCGCAAGCCTTAACGCTGCGCCACCGATGCATCCGGAAAAGGCATTTCGCTACACAGTAACGAGCAATAACAGCGAAATTATCGTCAACTGGACTATCGAACCCGGCTATTACCTCTATAAAAAGCGCATGAGTTTTGCCAGTGGCAACCCCTCGCTGGAACTGCAGGAGGCGCTATTTCCTCCGGGTGAACCCCATGAAGACGAGTTCTTCGGCAAGTCGGAGGTCTATCGCAACACCGCGGAAATCCGGATTCCCTATATAGGTGAGCCGGGAACAACTGCAGAAATCATTGTGATGTCGCAGGGCTGCGCAGATATGGGGCTGTGCTATCCGCCACAACGCTGGATCAGCGTTGTAACCCTGCCCGGGAAACCCGCGATGCCGACAAATGCTCTGAGCCAGCTCATCAATGGGCAGAGCAACAGCAATACACCGCTCCCGGCAACGCAGGCCTTTGCAGTAAGAGCCCTTGCCGACGATGCTTTTAACGTCACAATCCATTGGGACATTGAGGATGGCTATTACATATACAAAAATGAAATCGCAGTAGCAATAATTAGTACAAATGCAGAGGCCGGCCAACTGCAATTACCGAATGGCACCGAGGTGGATGATCTCGAGTATGGAATAACTGAAGTTTATTTCGACAATGCCTCCGCTCTTTTGCCTATCTCCCGGGCAATACCTGATGCTGCCCTCCTTGAAATCGAAGTAAGTTTTCAGGGCTGCAAAACGGATAGCATTTGTTACCCACCACAAAGCACATTAGTGGCTGTCGACCTTCCGGCAGCGATGCCTGGCGATTTACCGACCAAGCCCGCATCTCCGGTTTCTGAACAAAGCCGACTCGTAGCATTGATTATCGAAGGCAACATACTCACCGTAATGGGCTTGTTTTTAGGTCTTGGGTTATTGCTGGCATTTACTCCCTGCGTGTTACCGATGGTGCCAATACTTTCCGGCATCATCGCAGGGCAAGGCAAAGACATCACCACATTGCGCGCCTTTCTGTTGTCCCTCACCTATGTGCTCGGCATGGCATTGACCTACACGCTCGCTGGTATTTTATTTGCCGCCGCAGGCCAACAGGTTCAGGCGCTGCTGCAACAGGCATGGATTATTATTGCCGTTAGCTTGCTGTTTAGCGTGTTGGCACCTGTCTCTTATACACATCTGACGCTGCCGACGATCTACTCTGTGTAGA
>CAJXQV010000062.1 GCA_913058165.1 uncultured Chromatiales bacterium
TGCCTCTTGTCTCGTGGGCTCGGAGATGTGTATAAGAGACAGCCAGAGAAACCATGCAAATTGTCGAAGCCGCTGGCTTCGATGTGGTGTTGGTTGAAACTGTTGGTGTTGGCCAGAGCGAGACTGAAGTCTCGCGCATGACCGATATGTTTTTACTCATGCTGTTACCCGGCGGTGGCGATGAACTTCAGGGTATTAAGCGCGGCATTGTTGAGCTCGCCGACATGGTCATCGTCAATAAAGCCGATGGTGACACTAAAGCATCCGCACAGCGCACCGCTGCTGACTACCGGAATGCGCTGCATCTGCTGCATCCGCGCAGTGCCAATTGGCAGGTGCCGGTGGAAAGCTACTCGGCAATTGACGGCAGCCGCACACCCGAAATTTGGGAAATTATTTGTCGCTTCCGTGACACGATGGCCGAAAGTGGCGAACTCAGTTCGCAACGGGCCGCTCAAGCGCGCGCATGGATGTGGTCTGAAGTTACCGATACCCTCGTCGACATGCTGAAGCATGACAAGACTGTAAAGCAGCAACTGAAGAAACTCGAAAAGGCTGTCACCGCCGGAGAAACATCTCCGGTTGCCGCCGCACAAAAGCTAATCGACACCTTTTTAGAGAAGAATTAATCCGGCTCATGCCGCGGCAGGAAACACCTGCCAGCCATCTCGCAAAGGAATGAACATGATTGGAAGATTGAACCATGTGGCTATCGTCACACCTGACCTTGAAGCTGCTGCCTCTGTGTATCGCGATACGTTGGGCGCGAAAGTGTCCGAAGCAACCGACATGCCTGAGCATGGCGTTACCACCGTATTTGTAGAACTGCCCAATACAAAAATAGAATTGTTGGTCCCATTGGGTGAAAACTCACCTATTGCGAAGTTTCTGGAGAAAAATCCGAGCGGTGGAATGCACCATATCTGTTATGAGGTGGATGACATTATTGCCGCGCGGGATAAGCTCATTGCTGCCGGTGCAAGGGTGCTTGGTGATGGCGAGCCAAGAATTGGCGCCCACAACAAGCCGGTACTGTTCCTGCATCCAAAAGATTTTGTGGGCACGCTGGTAGAAATTGAACAGGTTTAAGTCGCCACATCATTCAAAAAAAGGCCGGCCGATCTTTATGATCGGCCGGCCTTTTTAGTTTCTGCATGATGCTTAGCTCAATTCAGCAGCTGCCGCCTTAATACTTTCTACGTTGATGGCAGCAAAATACGCAGCATCGTGTTCAAGCGCACGCAGATTCTTATTGATAATGCTTTGCAGGTTTGGCTTCTTGGCTGCCGGGCCTTCACCGCTGCCAATGCCTCCGCCGAACTCAACAAAGGCATCGGCACCTGCGCCAACAGCAGACGCAACGCAGCCCACCCAGTTCACCGGAGCAAATAACTGGAAGAACAAACGGGTGCGGATGCTATCCGGTGTTTCTTCATGGGCAACGCCGGTGTAGTTCGACAACACCTCAAAGTTCGCGGTTTTAAATTCCACAGCATCAAGCTCTTTGCGGAATTCACGTGCTGCCTGCACCATCAGGTAAGTATGAAATGCACCTTCGGTTTTAAGCCGTGTGGCACGCTTGCGTGGATAGATATCGGGCAACGCCGCTTCCAGCGCATCGAGGTCGGCATCAGTACCGCCAACCACAGTTTGCTGTGGCAGGTTACAACTAGCGATCTGACAATAGAAGCGATCTGCCAGGGGTTGAGCATCTTCTACAGTAAGCCCCAACGCCACCATGCCGCCTTCACCATGCTCACCCATCAGTTCACCACGGCGACGCACCAAGCCCAAACCGTCTTCAAAGCTCAAAACACCGGCAGCCACCAGCGCCGAATATTCGCCAAGACTGTGCCCGGCTGCCAATGCCGCAGATACCTTGCCACCAGTGAGGTCACGAAATACTTCCAGACAAGCAATTTCATGTGTCAACAGTGCCGGCTGGGTGTTGCGCGTAAGACCAAGCTCTTCTTCCGGGCCTTCATGAGACAGCTTAGTGATATCAAAGCCGAGAATGTCGTTGGCTTTGCCATAGATATCACGGGCTGCTGCAAACTCAGCACAAAGGTCGCTGCCCATGCCAGCGTACTGACCGCCCTGACCGGGAAAAATAAACATGATGTTACTCGGCATAAAATGCTCCATCGGCTGCTATGGCATTAAACCAATGCCAGTCGATTTTCAAAAAATAAAGTTGCCTGCGATATGCAGGACAAATAATCCATCTCGGTGACGAATTGTGTCTGTTTCAACGGCATCTGGCAATGCACCGCGACTCACTAGGCTTCGGCCCAAATACGGCGCAGCTCATCACCGATAATTTCTATACCCTCACGCACCACCTGGTCATCCTGAGAGTAGGCTACCCGGATGCACTCGCGGCTGTGTGCCCAATCCTGCTGCAAACCTGGGAAAAAATGCTGACCGGCAATCACCAGAACGCCACGCTGTTTTAGGCGCTGGTAAAGCTCTTCCGAACTGACCGGCAAACCCGGAAACCACAGCCATAAGAACAGCGCGCCTTCTGGCTTATGAATATGGAAGTCAACGCCTTCAAGCGCCTCACGGCACCAGTCCACGGCCTGCATCGCCTTCGTCTCGTAGTATGGACGGATCACCTCACGACTCAGCTGCATAATTGCACCGGTCTCCACCAAACTCTGCGCCAGAACCGGGCCAACACTGCCGACAGCCAAACTCAATACCGCATTCATGCTGGTCAACGCATCAATTACATCTTCGTTGGCCACAACAATGCCGGTGCGCACACCGGGAAGACCGATCTTCGATAGGCTCAGGCACAGCACAGTCTCTGAATCCCATACAGGAGTAATATCCGAGAATATAATGCCGGGGAAAGGCGCACCGTAGGCATTATCGACAATCAGCGGGATATCGCGGGCACGGGCAAACCGGGCCAGGTGATCCATCTCGTTATCGGTCAGTACGTTGCCAGTCGGGTTGGTCGGGCGTGACACACATACCGCGCCCAAGTCGCCGGAGTTGTCTTCAGCCAATGCATCAAAATCGACCCTGTATTTAAACAGATGATCATCCAACAGTTCGATCTCGGGCTGATACGAACGCAACATACCTTTTTCAACACCAAGGTCTGCGTAACCGATGTACTCCGGTGTCAGTGGCAACAAGATTTTCCGATCAACCGTATTATCTGGCATCGGACCGGCAAACAAATTAAACAGCAAAAAAAAGCTGCTTTGACTGCCGGCGGTCAAAGCAATGTTCTTCTCAGACAGATCCCAGCCGTATTCTCGGTTCAGCAATCCGGCTAAAGCAATCCGAAAATACTCTTCACCGGCCGGCGCTGGATAATTTGCAAGCATCCGCTTAAACAGCGGCTCATCGTTCATCACCTGTAGCATGCGCTCGCGAAACAACGCCTGAACTTCTGGAATATGGGCGGGGTTACCGCCACCGAGCATCTTGACAGCACTGCCGCCAGATAGCGCCGCGCCCAAATCATCCATAAGCTCTCTGGCACCGGTCTTTCGCGCAAACCGTTGACCGAAGTTTGATAAATTCATAATGCAGTTTCTGTATAGGTGATTCGGTGAATAATGAATTGCGGCTATTTTATAGCATCACGGCAAGAGAATGCGATTTGATCGAGAGCGGACACCGTCAGGGCTGCTTGCGCAGCGGTCACACGAACAGATCAATAAGCCATAGCGTTGTATTCCCCGATTAGCCGATAGAAACTGGCATGCAATGGTTATCAAAAATGCTTCCATCATGATTATCGGTGCTGGCATCGGTGGACTGACTGCTGCGTTGGCGCTGCAACACTTCGGCTTTCGTGTGCGTATCTATGAACAGGCCGATGCGCTCAGCGAAGTTGGTGCTGGGCTCACAATAAGCCCTAATGCCAACCACGCACTCAATTTTCTCGGGCTTGAAGCTGCTATAGCGGATGCATCAATTATTCCGGCCTCCGGCGGTGTGCGGCATTATCAAACCCGCAAGATGCTCGCCACCAACAACCGCAGTAAAACCCCCAGGCAACTTTACGGTGCCGATTATCTGCAAATACATCGCGCCGACCTGCACAGAATTTTGCAAGACGCTGCACAACTCAACGACCCGACATGCATCCATACTGGCTACAAAATTAACGCACTATCGCAAACAGATGATGCCGTCACCGCAGGATTCACCAATGGCCAACAGGTCAGCGCAGCGGCAGTGATTGGTTGTGACGGCATACATTCTTTTGTGCGGGAAGCGCTGTTCGGCAAAGAGGCGCCGCGGTTTACCGGATACATCGCCTGGCGGGGTCTGGTTCCTACCGAACGACTCAGCGAGGGAATACTCGAGCCCGACTCAGCCATATGCACCGGCCCCAATCAAACCTTCACCCGCTATGCAGTCCGCAGGGGCGAACTGTTGAACTACGTGGCCATCGCAAAACGCAGCGGCTGGGAAGTGGAAAGCTGGTCGGTTCGTTCGGACCCGGCTGAGGTTCTTGCCGAGTTTTCCGAATGGTCTGCCGACGTGCGCGAAATGATTGCCGCCACACCAGCGGAAAACCTCCACAAGTGGGCGCTGTTCGATCGCGACCCACTCACCAACTGGACAAACGGCCGCATCACATTGCTCGGCGATGCCGCTCACGCCATGCTGCCCTTTATGGGCCAGGGTGCCGCTATGGCCATTGAAGATGGCTTGGTCCTGGGCAGAGCGTTTGCAGCGAGTCCATCCCCTGAGGAAGCCTTGAAACGCTATCAACGGGCAAGGCATGAGAGGACGAGCTTCGTGTTACTGGAATCACGCGAGAACATCAAGCGACTGCAGCGACCAGATACCAATGCTTACAATCAGAACACACATAAAAATGAAGAGAAGCTAGGACTGTTTGGGTACAACCCGGCAACGGTTGAAATTTAGTTACTTAGCGGCCCCTCGCCAGCTTCGACAATCTGCCCCGCCTCGTACAACTCATCAAGACCCGCCACAAGTTGTCGTGCCCACTGCCTTACAACCCGCCTAACTTCCTGAGAGTTAGTGACCGGATTGCTATAACGCATTACCTCTCTACTTGTTTCCACGCGGCGCCTATCAACGGCCGACACTAACGGCTGCCCCGTTACAGAGTCATCTACTTCAAGCACTAATGTGCCCTGCCCGAGTTCCGCAAGAAATACCGCGTCTCTTCCTGCTCGCTGCGGTGGCACAAACGATACGACATCAGTCAGCCCACTCCGAACCAACAACACACCAGGGCCCGGCTCTGCAACGACAGAAAAATATTTTCCGGCAGCGAACTCCTCAGCAAACATGTCGGCAACAATGGTCTGAAGCTTTTGCTTCTGAGCTTCAGTTAACGGGTATTCATTACGGCCTAAACTTAAGTAGCCCTCATTAGGGTTTAACTCGACCTGGCGATAATCGATACCCAAGAAGATTGGCTGAATTGATGGGTAATTCTGCAGATTCATCCCGGGACGAACATAGGTTTCAGACAACACACTGTTATCGATGCGAATTAACCCGTTTGCCATGCTTTCGGCACCGGCCTCCAAATTCAGTTGACTGCATGCTGACAACAGGATGGTAATCACCACACAGAAGATACGCTGATGCTTAGCTGGCATAGAAGACTCCTTTGACAAGCACATTGTGTAAGATTGTGACCTTAATCAGGAACAAAGATTCATGTTTATAAACTTTTGGTATCCCGCCATCACAAGCGAAGAACTTACTGATCTGCCTATCAAGGCACGCATACTGGGTCAGGACTTTGTGCTATTCCGCGATGCAGAAGGCAAGGCTTGTTGCCTGAGTAATACCTGCATTCATCGTGGCGGCTCACTGGGCGATGGCAAATTGCGCAATGGCAAAATGCAATGCCCTTACCACGGCTGGGAATTCAACGGCGAAGGCCATTGCACCAAAATTCCATCACTCGGGAGCAATGCCAAAATCCCATCCCGCGCCCGTATCGATGCCTACCCTGTCGAAGAGCGCTATGGCTTGGTTTTTTGTTTCTTGGGCGACCTGCCTGAGGCCGAACGCCCACCCATTATGGAAATCCCCGAATGGGCTCATGAAGGCTGGGTTTACACCATCCAACAATTCGACTTTGATATTTACTATGAACGCTCAATGGAGAATGGAGTTGATCCTGCACACAATGAGTTTGTGCATGACACTCACGGTTTCTCCGGCGATCGCGATGACTATGAAGTACCTGCGTTCGAACTAAAAGAAACCGAATGGGGTACGGGTTTTGGCTTAGAGATTATGGCGCCGCCACTGCCTGAAAAAACTATGCAGGCAGCATCAGGCCGTACCGGAAACGCTGTGATCTATACAGGTACCGGTCATGAGGGTGTGGCAAGTCTATGGACCTACATCCACCCCACACCGGATATGCTTATTCATCAATACGCTTTTGAGAAGCCGGTTGATGAGGAACACACCACTATATTTTTAGTGAACCTGCGTAACTTTATGCTGGAAGAGACTAATGATGAGCGCATCAAAGAACGCAATGCCTATGTAGGCTATCAGGATCGCGATGTACTAATGGATCTCAACCCGGTACTAACGCCATCATCCAACACGGCCGAGTTCCTCATGCCATCTGATTCCTGTGTTGGTGGCTATCGCCGCAAACTCGACGAGTGGACCAACAAAGGCTGGCGCATCGACCTCGATGCAGTGGCGAGAGACAAGATGCGCGTTGCCTACGCTATCCCCAGTCCGGAACGGCGTAACAGCAAATCCTGGGTGCTTGACCCTATTCCACTGGTAAGAGGTTAAGCGCGTGAGCAAAGGTCGCATCGCCGTCATCACACTGCTGCTGGCACTGATTATTCTGTTCATTGTCACCGATGCTGCCAATCTGATATCACTCGAGGGGTTTAAGCAACGCCAGGTCGACATTCAGGTGTTCGTGAGCGACAACCCTCTACTTTCGGCTGGTGGCTACCTCGCCATTTACATTTTAGTGGCCGCGCTGAGTATTCCGGGTGCCGCTGCGCTCACGCTGATCGGTGGTGCGATGTTTGGCTTGCTTCAAGGCACCCTGCTGGTTTCATTTGCCAGCACCATTGGTGCAAGCGGCGCATTTCTAATCTCCCGTTATCTGCTGCGCAATAGCGTTGAACAACGTTTTGGCAATGCCAGCAAAAAAATCAATAAGGGCATTGCGAAAGACGGCAGTTTTTATTTGTTCGGTTTGCGACTGGTGCCACTATTCCCTTTCTTCGTAATCAACCTGGTCATGGGCTGTCTCTTATAC
>CAJXQV010000063.1 GCA_913058165.1 uncultured Chromatiales bacterium
CGAGATTGCCTCTTGTCTCGTGGGCTCGGAGATGTGTATAAGAGACAGATCATCGGCAGTCGGATTTCGGCCTATGCTTATTGGTGGCTCGCTGCTTTCTGTGAGCAGTCTTTCAAGCTGTTCGGGCGCTATGAAATGGCAGTAATGCACTCCCCGGAACCTTTCGGGCGCTTTGATAAAGCGGGGGTCACTGAATTCAACGATGAAACCTTTGCTGGCAATATGGAGTTCCTGGTTGTTATTTGCCGCCCCGGCATAGGCCAGAACGTAGGGTTTTAGCCATTCCGGGCCGGTCATGCCCGGGTTTTCCGGATTGCCGGGTGATTCATCCGGATCGAATATTACTGCTCGATAGCGCGAAAAGGCGCTTAACCCTAGTTGGGCGCTTAGTAAGCCCAGTACCTGGCGATTCATTTCCTGACAGGGCAGATCCGGCCCCGCAGTGCCAGGACCAAAGGTGAGGTTGAGATGGTCAGTATTTTTTAGCTTGCAGGAAATGCCGAGAATCTGACCTTCAGTATCAAGCCAGTTGAATTGCTGAATCTGTGGACGCCCGTCGGGGCCGTTAATAATGGCTTTGGATTTGACGAAGCTGTTGAAGTCTTCATGCACCACCAGATCCATGTCCAATTGCGTGCGAACAATCACGCGTTGTGCCTCCAGACAGTAGTTTTGCGCTGTTGGTATCTGCGTAAGCCCGCTTGAGTCGGCTGATGCATTAACGCCGACAGTTGCCGACAAGGTTGCCAGTATTGTGGCCAGGGTTCTATGCTGCAGACTCATGACTGACTCCCGAATGATGTTCTGAATTTTAAGTATACGTTCCTGGGATTTTTGCGGGTGGTTGTGAGGATTGCCGACCAAACCGCGGGGCCAATTGCTGGTGCTTTGTTGACTGAATCCTTCTTGCTGGAATCCTCCCGGGTCAATGCCCATCGGGCTGATTAACCCTGCTGGATTATTCGACTCTCGCCGGGTTGAAGTCTATCCAGAAACCATTCATCCGCCCGTGCTCTGACCAATCGCAGGGTAGGGTATCCGATTGCGGCCGTCATGCGCCGTACCTGGCGGTTTTTGCCTTCGCTGATAGTGAGCTCTATCCAGCTGGTCGGGATATTTGCCCGATAACGTATCGGCGGCTCGCGTTTCCATAGCGTATCGGGTTCATCAATTAAACAGGCTTCTGCCGGACGGGTAAGGCCGTCCTTGAGCTGGACACCCTGCTGTAACTGGCTGAGTGATTCGGCGGTTGGAATACCTTCAACTTGCGCCCAGTAGGTTTTCGGTTTTTTGTATTTCGGGTCGGTGATTTTGGCAGCGAGCTTGCCATCATCAGTGAGCAGCAGCAGACCCTCAGAGTCAAAATCGAGTCGCCCTGCCAGCCGCAGACTTTTGTCATCGATGTAGTGAGCGAGGGTGACCTTGTCTTCATGTGCTCTGAATTGTGAGAGTACCTGAAACGGCTTGTTGAATAAGACGACTTTGCTCATTACTTACCAGCCATTCTGGCTTAGAACATAGTTTGCGAGGAGGCGAATGTCGGCATCACTGAGTCGTTGGCCGAAGGCTGGCATACTCATTACGTTATTTCCGCCAAACTTAATGGCAGTAAACAGACTTTCTGGGTCTTTGCCATACAACCCCTGGAACTCATCGCGTTCCTGATGGCAGGCGGCACAGTTTTCGTTGAACAGTTGTCCGCCTTCATCCGAGGCATCATTGGTTTCATCCTTCCAAGCTACAGCAGTAACACGCTCTGTGGCTGCGGTGCCTTTAACGACACGAAAGCCCATGTTGCTGGCTGCGCCGGAGCGTGGCCGACCTGCGCGAACGCTCACGCTGGAGCGTTGCACAAGATTTAAAAAAGAGCCGCCACGAATCACGCCGAACTGGCAGTTTTCCTCGGCCCAGGCACTGCCATCATTGGGAGCGCCCTCATAGTTCTTGTGGCTGCAATCGGCGACCCATTCCCAGTTATTGCCTTGCATGTCGTATACGCCAAAAGTATTGGCGGTGAAGCTGCCGACCGGCGAGGTGTGCGCAAAGCCATCGTCACAGGGAAAGCCGGCTTTATCAGCCTCTATTTGCCGTTTGCTGATGGTGTCTGCACCAGTACTGCGAACGTTCGCATGGTCGCAGGCATTGTTCTCGGTATTCCCCCAGAAGTAGGGGCCGGTAGCACCGGCGCGTGCTGCGTATTCCCACTCTGCCTCGGTGGGCAAGCGATAGTTTTTTCCGGTTATGGAGCTCAGCCATACGGCATAGGCCTGCGCATCGTAAAAGGAGATGCAGCCTACGGGTTCGTTGCCACTCTGGATGAAGCCGGTGTTTTGCCAGCTGCGTTCAGCACTGATGGTAAAGCCGCCGGGCTTGCTGAAGTCCATGCATTTATTTGTTATAGAGTGTTGGTTTTCGTTGATAAATACAGCGAACTCACTGACGCTCACTTCATAGATTCCAATGCTGAATGCTTCGATGCGCACCGCATGTTGCGGCTCATCGTTGGTTGCGGGGCTGCCAGTGCGCGGATCAATAATGCGCTCTGCCACGGCGGTGCCCATCTGAAATTCACCCGAGTTAACCGGAATCATTAGAGGGCAGAGTTCGCAATCACGTTGCGTGGAAGAATTAGCCAAGGCATCGTTGTCATTCTGGGAGGAACAGGATGCAACAGATACAACCAGACTAATGAGCAACAGGTACGTCAAGAGCGCTTGGTGGCCTAGTGTTTTTTTCATGGTGACGCTCCTGTATACCTGACGATAGTCCAGACAACAATTTATTAGCTTACTGCAATTAACTCAGGATCAGAGGTTGGTGGGCTGTAATCGGTTTGTGTGACATACGCTGCGCCATTGCTCAGCCCCGAGCTCTGGGGCGGTTGCCCCAGCTTGGGTTTGTAACGATACTCGGGGTAATGTTTGTCGGGTATCGTGCCTGTTTAGTGAGACCAGTAATTTATATCACATTTTTGCGGACTGTCCCGTTGTTGCCCTTGCGCGGCGGTTCCTGGAGATCTTGTATGCGTAGCGTAATCTTATTAATTATTACCATGGCGTATTGGCTGGTTGGAAGTGCAGCGGCGGAGATGGTGCTGGTTGGCGGTGCTACCGGTCATCAGGGCAATGCCGTTGTAGATGAGCTGCTGGAACGTGGTTATACCGTGCGTTGTTTAACACGCAAACCCGAAGGGAAAAAAGCCTTACGTATAGCAGATCGTTGTGCGGAACTTGTGCAGGGCGACTACTCTGATCCTGCATCTTTAGATGCGGCAATGAAGGGTGTTAATAAAGTCTTCTTTTATAGCGGTTACTCGAGGAACGAAGTGGCAGAGGGCAATAATGTCATCACCGCTGCAAAGCAGGCTGGTATCGAGCATTTAGTTTATTCTTCGGGAGCTGCCGCCGAACCGGGTAAAGGCATTGCAGGTTCGCCGAAAATGCAGGTTGAACTCGATCTTATCGCCAGCGGTGTGCCGTATACGGTGCTGCGCCCTGTGGCTTTCATGGAGAACTTCGATGGCCAGCAACAACGCATACTCGCTAATGGTATTGCCGAATCCCGCGGGCCCGATCGTATTCTTGCGTTTATTAGTATTCGTGATATCGGGTTTTTTGTCGGTGAGGCTTTTGATCATCCGGATCTCTGGTTGGATAGAGCAGAGAATATTGCTGGCGACCGGATGACGGTTCGAGAGTATGTTGATACATTCAGTCAGGTTGTGGGCGCAGAAATCGTCTATACGCGTATGCCAGTGGAGGAGTATCTCGCTACATTACCGAAGCCCATACGACCACTGTTTCAATGGTATGACCAAGTTGGCTACGATGCTGATGTCGATACCCTGCGGTCGAGCTACCCTGGTCTGATCACTCTCAATGGGTATTTGGTCGCCACAGGGTGGAAAGACGTCGGCCGCTAATGACCGTTGGTGTGGAAATTTTCTCCGCCAAGTGCACCGCTCACCGTTAAAGCTCGGGTATAATTGCATCCCCGTTGAGGAGCAAACTATGAACGATAATTGGACAAATAAAAGCCGCAGTCGGCGTGAAACCCTTAAATCTATTGCCGGTGTTGGCGGCCTGATGGCCGGCGGCGCAATGATAAGCGCCTGTGGCTCAAATGGTGGTGCTCAACAGGCTGAAGCCCAGCCTAATATGCAGAATGTGGATTTCAGTGATCCCGCACAGAGTTTGCGCGCTTTTGTTAAAGCGACAGCTAACCTTGACCCCACTATAGAAACCCCGGGTTGGTTCGGTGGCACAGTTTTTGGCGATACACGTCGTGACCGTCCGTTGAAGCCGCTTATCGGTTTTGAAGGCTTTGGCGTAGTGCGGGCAGAAGAGCAGTCTGACGGCTCATTTAAAATATATAACCGCGAACTGGCTTTTTATAAAGACCTTAAGACCGGAGAGTTTATTGATCAGTGGAAAAACCCCTACACTGGCGAAATCTGCGATGTGAAGCCTATCCACAATATGACGGTGAATGCACACCTCATCGTTAGCGAGAAATTTGGCGTTGCGATTGAGATGGATTTTGACGGTACCTTGATGCAAGTGCCGTTGCCGCTGGGTTGGGATCGTTTTGGCGACAACGTATTCTCAACGTTTGAAGTGCATACCGCATTTCCGAGTGAACTGACCCCTGAAGAATGGCCGCGTGAGTCTGCCGGTAAAGTATTGCGTATTGCCGAAATCTTCCAGCGCGTTATTAATTACGAGGAACTTGCGAATCAGGATGTCACAGGCGCTCATTACGACGGTACCTGGACTCGTGTCGGCCCTTGGCTGCCATGGATGCGTCAGGGTCAGACCGACGGTTCGGTTATTTTCCGTAGTTTTATGACCAAGCTGAAAACCATGGATGATATTCCTGCACCGCTGAGGAAGATTACTGAAGAGCGTTACCCTGAGTACTTCCAAGCGCCACCTGCGAGTTCATGGGGCAGCAAGAATGATTCAAGCTTCAGTGTTTATGCAGCTGAAAATGAGCCGTTACCGGCGCTGGATTAAACCTGCGAAGCAATAAGCCATACAATGTCGCTTATTAACTCGTTCTAACGAAGCTTTTTGAGATTGATGCGAACAGCCAAGGATGCTCAGTGCCGAATCAAATTGGCATGTTGCAGCAGGAACCGGCAAAGCATTAACCGTCATTGACGAACTGCATTAGTTGTCGTTAGAGCCCGCCTGAGTATTGGACATCAGGCGGTGCCCTAGCGCCCTGATGTTATCGATTGTGAATTCCGTTAACCACGCGACCAATCGGCTGCGATTGTCATCGTTGCGGGGTTTTTTGCCCAGTTCTATCATCAAAGGGCAGTTATCTGTCATTGATTTGTATGGGTAACGGCCCTGCATTTTCGTTTGATCCTCCAGATTGACTGCGGCTACGTGGTTTAGCGTTATTCGCGGGTTTCTATGAATACCCGTTAGAAACTCGGCTGCCCTTGCCTTGATGTGGATTCTAGTCTGTGACCTTCGCTGAAAGGAGGTTGCAAATGAACATGGGTATTGCGGGACTAATGACAGGGCTCTTGATAATGGCTTCGGCGGGTGCTTCGCCGGTGGTGATTCAGGAGGTGTTGTACGACGGCTTGGGCAGTGATGCCGATGATGTTTTTACTGAGCTTTTTGGCACACCCGGTGCGTCATTAAACGGATGGACTCTGGTTGGGGTTAATGGCCGCAATGGCGAAAGCTATCGGACAATCGACCTTAGTGGCGCATTGATTCCTGATGATGGCTTGCTGTTAATTGCTACGTCGTCCGCTAATACGAGTTTAGCGGCATTAGCCGATTTTATTGCGAATGTGGACTGGCAAAACGGGCCGGATGCCGTTCAGTTGTGGTTTGAGGGTGTTTTGCAGGATGCGCTGCAGTATGGCGATGCCGGCGTCAATAATGCCGGTGAAGGTGCGCATGCGGCAACAACACCCGCCGGTATGAGTTTGTCACGCAGTTTTTTCGGTACCGATACCGATGACAATGCTGCTGATTTTTTAGTTGCCGAGGCGACGCCAGGAGCGGGACCAGCGGTTGTGCCGGTGCCTGCAGCGGCATGGTTACTGGCCTCTGCATTAGTAATGCTCGGCGTCTGGCGTAAGCGCAGTGCGCCGACCCTTGGTGCGGTGTAAGTCTAGGGTTATCACGCGGTAGTCGCGATCACGTTAAAGCCGATAATAAAAAAGGCCGCGGCATTCGCCGCGGCCTTATAGGTTTTGAGCTGTAAACTTCTACACAGTTAGTCTACGCGATAACACTCGTCTTCGGTTTTGGGGTTGCCATCGTCGTCGCACGCAACATTTTCAGCAGCTACCCACAACGGTGTGCCGGCAACTATCATGGTTGGCACGGCGACATAGCCATCAATGCCACCCACTGAAAGGTCATTCAGTGGGTTGATGATGACATCCAGCTTTCCATCTTTAACGGCTTTATCGCAGACAGTGAGGTCATTGACATACTTGGTCTTAACCGTATGTTTAGGCATGAATGCCTGTGCAGTTTGGGTGGTGAGAGGACCAGCGCATACCGAGATGTCAGGACGGTTCACGAGATCACCAAGAGATTTTATTTCTTCGACCAGTTCAGATTCTGCGGGTATATGAATGAACTGAGTCGATGCCGACATTGTGCAGCTAAAGCGACGTGAGGTGCGACGGCGCATGCCTTGCGTGTTGCCACCAAGAGCATTCAGCTGTGAAATAAAATCGATCTTGTTAGCCGTAAGAATTGATGTTGCCGGTAACCGACCTGGCGCCAGCACAATGCTCTCGACTTTCAACTTTACGTTGTAGTGCTTGGCGATATCGTCAATTACCATCGCCTGTAATTTCTGACTCACGCCCGAGAAGTACCATGAGGTGTTTGCTTGAGTTTCAGGAACGCCCTGTGTGAGCTGTCGAATAACGCCGGTATCGAGAATGTCTTTAAACATGCCAACCGGTTTCTCTGGCCATGGGGCAATTTCGGGCTGTGGGAGGCAATCTACCAAACGAATGATGTAGTCCTCTGATGCACCGGGCATATTAGTGGGTTCGCTATCCAGCACATCCTGATAGCGCGTGCTGTGGATGATGCGTATCCACGCGGCATCGAATGCCTGAATAAGCCTGTCTCTTATACACATCTGACGCTGCCGACG
>CAJXQV010000064.1 GCA_913058165.1 uncultured Chromatiales bacterium
GATCTACACAGAGTAGATCGTCGGCAGCGTCAGATGTGTATAAGAGACAGCAGCGATACCGCAAGCGCACGCAACTGACCCGAGATCTCTACTGCGGTGTCCTGTGTGGCCAGCGCTTCAAAGTAATTGTCGGCAGGTTTGAATGCCAGTCCGGTCTGATCACCCAGAATTGTGGCCACTTTGGCGCCGAACTTCGGGTGTGCATTAATGCCTGTACCAACAGCGGTGCCGCCCTGAGCAAGGCCAAGCAGCCGCGGCATAGAGGCTTCAATACGCTCGATACCGTGCTGAATCTGACTGGCCCAAGCGTTGAGCTCCTGGCCCATTGTTACGGGCATAGCATCCATTAAATGGGTGCGGCCGGTTTTAACCACGTCGCTGAGTTCGTCTGCTTTCTGCGTAATAACACTGTGCAGATGACGCAATGCCGGCAGCAGTTTTTCGCTGATCTCAATCGCAGCACTTACATGCACGGCGGTGGGGATAACGTCATTGCTGCTCTGCCCCATATTGACGTGATCGTTCGGGTGAATCTTGGTGCCGCTGTCGGCGCTGGCAATCTTTGAAATCACCTCGTTGGTGTTCATGTTTGAGCTGGTGCCTGAACCGGTCTGGAATACATCAACCGGAAATTGATCGTCGTATTTACCCGACGCAACATCAAGAGCCGTTCTTTGGATGGCTATAGCGGCGATGCTTTTCATCAGGCCGAGCTCTGAGTTAGCACCGGCGCAAGCGTATTTGATAAGCCCCAGGGCTTTAATAAAGGCACGCGGCATGGTCAACCCGCTTATCGGGAAGTTGTTCACTGCGCGCTGGGTTTGAGCCGCCCACAACGCAGATTCCGGAACCTGCAACTCGCCCATGCTGTCGCTTTCAATCCGGTAAGTCTTGTCATTCATTTGGTGTTTCTCCGTAAATGGAACCCGCTGTTTCCATCAGTGCGTCTCTGCAATCCGCTGTGCAGCCGTTCCGGTCGACGGGTTTGGTCGACGGGTCCGCAGAGGATGCAGAAATCCGATAACTCATTCGTGTATGATTCTAAGCCGTGAAGTATAGGTATTCGCTGCTCTATTCTCTAGTGTCAGTGGTGCTTTCACTTTCTGCAGGCGGAGGGTCGACCGGAGATTATCGGTTTGCAAAACGCCGCATCGTCTCCGGCCAGCGACACCGGCGCGGATCTGAACCCGAATTGAATCAATAGCATACGAATCGACATCATGGAACAACAACCCCTTACCGCCATTTCTCCTCTCGATGGGCGCTACGCCCGTAAACTTGAGCCATTGCGTGAACTCTTCAGCGAATACGGCCTGATCCGCAACCGCACTCTGGTTGAAGTCCGCTGGCTGCAGTTTTTGGCGGCGCACCCCGGGATTCCGGAAGTTCCGGCTCTGGATAGACCGGAGCGTGATTTCCTCAATCAAATTGTCGATAACTTCAGCGGTGACGATGCCCGCAAGGTTAAGGACATTGAGAAAGTAACCAATCACGATGTGAAGGCAGTTGAATACTTTCTGGCTGAACGCTTAGGTGATTCCGGCCAGCTTGCAGCGTTAAAGCCATTTTTGCACTTTGCCTGCACCTCTGAAGATATTAACAACACGTCCTATGCGCTAATGCTGCGTCAAGGCCGCAATGATTTGCTGATTCCGGCGGTGCGTAAAATTATCGGTAAGCTGCATGCCCTGTCACAAACCACTGCCGATCAATCCATGCTATCGCGCACTCACGGTCAAACGGCAAGCCCGACGACACTGGGCAAAGAAATTGCCAACGTTATTTATCGTCTTGAGCGTCAGCTCACATTGCTGGCGCAAGTCCCTGCTATGGCGAAGATGAATGGTGCTGTGGGCAACTTCAATGCCCATGCAGTGGCGTACCCGGATGTGGATTGGGAGGCGGCGTCTAAAGAGTTCATTGAATCACTTGGACTGACGTACAACCCGTACACGACTCAAATTGAACCGCACGATTGGATGGCTGAGTATTGCGATGCTCTGGCTCGTATTAACACCATTCTTATTGATGCCTCTCGGGATATCTGGGGCTATATTTCGCTGGGCTATTTCACCCAGCGTCGGGTGAAGAATGAGGTCGGCTCATCCACCATGCCGCATAAAGTTAACCCCATTGATTTTGAAAATGCGGAAGGTAACCTTGGTATCGCGAACGCCTTATTGGGCCATTTCTCGGCCAAACTGCCTATCTCGCGTTGGCAGCGTGACCTCAGTGATTCCACTGTGCAGCGGAACTTCGGCACAGCCGCGGGCCATGCTTATCTGGCTTATCAATCTATGCTCGGTGGTCTGGAGCGTCTTAACCCCAATGCCGCACGCATTGATGAAGACCTGGCTGATCGCTGGGAGTTACTGGCTGAGCCGGTGCAAACCGTCATGCGTAAACACGGTATTACCGATGCCTATGAGCAGCTCAAAGAGCTGACCCGGGGCGAAGCTATAGATGCAGCGCGGATGGCTGAGTTCGTTGCCGGGCTCGATATTCCGGATGCCGATAAAAAGGTATTGGCGGCACTGACGCCTGCGGGCTACATTGGCATTGCGGCCAAGCTGGCGCGTGCAGTCAAGCCGTAAAGTCTGAACTGTCGCTCGTCGTTCTGGCGGGAGATATAGCTTATCCCTCTTAGGCAAGAATCCTAAAATTCTGTGCGGTACGCTCCCTGCCGTCTGTTAACCGCCATGTCGACTCGGCCAGAACCCGCTGCATGCTCGTTATGGGCATTAATACATGTCCTGCTCAAATGCTGGTTGGCGTCCTAGCCGATAGAATAGGCATCCCGCACATTTGTGTTTTTGTGACGAAGTAGGCAGCCTGCGCCGGCATCGCGGGCTATGGTCAGAATCAAGCTCCCGAACCTTCCCGCTAAAACGGATTCAAGGGGTGCTGAGCCAATGGAACCAGGTTGGTTAAAAGTTAATGGCCCGCAACATGGAACTGCGATATGCCCGACCGTCAGAACACACGTCAAGTACCGTCCTTGTTTGAGGATGCCGGTACCGCTATCACCCAGTTTGCGGCAGCCGCCATACGATCAGTTCCTCTGTATACGCCGGATTTTGAGAGCGGTGTTTATAGGGATGAAGCGTTTCTTCGCCCTCTTAAACAACTGATGTCTATGGATAAAACTTTGACCCTGCCTAACCCGAATTGCAGCAACGCAAACGCTATGCTTACTTCATGGAAAAACAAACCAGGGAATACACGCGTATGAAGAACCTGCATCTCACGGTAGCCGCAATAGTTGCTGATCGTGATCGTTATTTGATGGTCGAAGAAACGGTCCGCGGTGAATTGGTTATTAATCAGCCCGCGGGACACGTTGAACCTGGCGAATCGCTGGTAGAAGCGGTTATCCGTGAGGCCCTCGAAGAAACGGCATGGCAGTTTGTTCCTGAAGCGATGGTGGGCCTTTATCTCTGGCAGCACCCCGCAAGCGGCGAGCATGTTCTGCGAGCCGCATTTGTCGGCACGCACCGCAACTTTAATCCTGCTTTAGAGCTGGATACAGGTATTGAGCGCACGCTATGGCTCAGTCGGGAGGAGCTGCTGAAGCGCGAAACTCAGTTGCGAACCCCGATGGTTATGCGTGGCATAGACGACTATCTGGCCGGCAAGAGCTATCCACTTGATGTGTTGAGCCATCTCAGCACCGAAGGATTGATAAATAAAGCCGCGACCGTCCGCAACTGATAGGCCTTAAGTAGCCCAGCCTCTCTGGGGCGTATCCGCAGAGCTCGGTTCGCCTGTACAATCCGCCCATGATACCCATGCCCGACAATTCTTTACCGGCTGCCGAACGGGGCAAAAAAGTCATACTCGGTGTTTCCGGTGGAGTCGACTCAGCGGTCGCTGCCCTGCTGCTTAAGCAGCAAGGCTATACGGTCGAAGCTCTGCACATGACCAACTGGGATGAAACCGACAGCTACTGCACAGCGGCCGCAGACTATCAGGATGCGCGTAAAGCCTGTGAGCACCTCAATATTCCATTGCATCGGGTCAATTTCGCGCAGGAGTATCAGGACCGCGTATTTGCTGGTTTTCTGGCTGAATACAGTGCCGGTCGAACCCCGAACCCCGATGTACTCTGCAACCGTTACATTAAGTTTGGTGAGTTTTACCGCTACGCTGAACGCCTGGGTGCGGACTGCATTGCTACAGGCCATTACGCCAGAGTTCGGCATGAACCGGATGGGGCTATGCTATTAAAGGGCCTTGATAACAACAAAGACCAGAGCTACTTCCTGCACGCTGTTTTGCAGGAGCCGTTGAGCAAAACGCTGTTCCCGTTGGGTGAACTGCCCAAAACCGAAGTCCGGCGCATTGCCAACAAGGCTGGCCTGCCCAATTTTGCCAAACGCGACAGCACCGGCATCTGTTTTATCGGCGAGCGTCCGTTCCGCGAGTTTTTGAGCCGCTATATCGCCGATGCTCCCGGTAACATTGAAATGACCGATGGCCTTGTCATTGGTCAGCATCAGGGCTTAATGCACCACACTCTGGGGCAGCGGCAGGGGTTGCAGATTGGTGGCGTTAAGGGCTGCGCTGATGAGCCATGGTATGTGGGTGGCAAAGACCTCGAGCGAAACGTGCTGATCGCTGTTCAAGGGCGTGAACACCCGTTGCTGTGGTCCTCCGGCTTGCGCACCGAAAAGCTACACTGGATTAGTGGCAATATGCCACAAGTCACTAATTTATCAGTTAAAACTCGTTACAGGCAAAATGATGTGTTAGCGCGAGTGAGCCTGCAAACCGACGGTTCTGCACGAGTGGATTTTGAGCAGCCACAGTGGTCAGTCACTCCCGGACAGTATGTCGTTTTCTATGCCGAGGACGTGTGTTTGGGTGGCGGCGTGATAGGCCAAGCATTTCCCATTTAGCTTCATTCCTGCCGGTCGGCACCCTGTCTTCACCTGAAATACCCCATTATCGGCAAATCTTGCGAGCGCTTTGCTGCGTTATCCGCTATAATTTTCCGCCTGAATTCAGGGGTATGCGGCGTGTTCGCGACCGCACTAATACCCCGGATCTTGTGTTGAATACTTTATGAAGTAACGCCCAGATTGCCGAAGTAACGGCGGTGTCGGTCGTTGTGAACCTAAACTACGGAGATTCCTATGGCCCAGCCTGCTGATACGCGGTCGACTATTAGTGTTAATGGAACTGATTACACCATCTACCGCCTGGATGCGGTTACCGAAGGCCATGTTGCAAAACTGCCTTTCTCGTTGAAAATACTGCTCGAGAACCTGCTGCGCCACGCCGGAGATGGCGATGTTCGACCACAGGATATCTCAGCACTGGCCAACTGGGATCCCCAGGCTGAACCCAGTCAGGAAATCTCATTTACCCCTTCACGCGTTATTTTGCAGGATTTTACCGGTGTTCCCGCCGTTGTTGATCTGGCCGCAATGCGCGATGCCGTGGTTAAACTCGGTGGCGATGCGTCATCCATTAACCCGCTTTCACCCGCTGAACTGGTTATTGACCACTCTGTGCAGGTGGATAACTACGGTACAGCCAATGCGCTGGACCTGAACACCAAGATCGAATTTAAACGCAACCAGGAGCGTTACTCGTTTCTGCGTTGGGGTCAGGGCGCGTTTGATAACTTCCGCGTCGTGCCACCAAACACGGGTATCGTGCATCAAGTTAATATTGAGCATCTGGCTCGCGTTGTATTTGACGGTCAGAAAGACGGCAAGCGCGTGGCCTACCCCGACACCTGCGTCGGCACCGACTCACACACAACCATGGTTAATTGTCTGGGTGTACTGGGCTGGGGCGTTGGCGGTATCGAAGCTGAAGCCGCCATGCTGGGTCAGCCGGTCACCATGCTTATACCCCAGGTTCTCGGCTTCAAGCTGAGCGGAGAACTCAAAGAAGGCACCACAGCTACCGACCTGGTACTCACCGTAACCGAGATGCTGCGTGCTAAAGGCGTTGTGGGCAAGTTCGTCGAGTTTTTTGGCGATGGTCTTGCCAGCCTACCCCTGTCTGATCGTGCAACTTTGGCCAACATGGCACCTGAGTTCGGTTCAACCTGCGGTATCTTCCCCATCGATGGGGAAACCATCCGCTTCTTGGAAATATCAGGTCGCGAAGAAGAAGAAATTGCACTGATCGAAGCCTACGCAAAAGCTCAGGGCATGTGGCGTGAAGAAGGCGCTGAAGACCCGATCTTTACTGACGTGCTTGAGCTCGAGATGGGCACGGTTGTGCCGTGTATCTCCGGGCCCAAACGCCCGCAGGATCGCATCGCACTTACAGACGCCAAAACACAGTATTTGGTAGACCGTGACAGCAAAGCTGAAAAATCCGCTTCCGTCACCGGTGATGATGGCTCTTATGAACTTGCGGACGGCGCAGTCACTATCGCGGCTATCACCAGTTGCACTAACACATCAAACCCTTATGTCATGATTGCTGCAGGTCTGGTGGCACGCAAGGCTCGCGAAAAAGGCCTTACCGTTAAGCCATGGGTTAAAACTTCACTGGCTCCTGGCTCACGTGTTGTCACCAACTACCTGACCAAGCCGGGCCTTATTGAAGATCTGGCCGCATTGAAATTTAATGTTGTGGGTTACGGTTGCACTACCTGTATCGGTAACTCAGGTCCGCTGCGCCCTGAAATTGAAACCGCCATTAAAGATAACGACCTGATCGCCACTGCAGTGCTTTCCGGTAACCGTAACTTTGAAGGCCGTATTCATCCGCTTGTGAAAATGAACTATCTGGCTTCACCGCCGCTGGTTGTGGCTTATGCCATTGCCGGTTCAATGAACTTTGATATTGTGAATGATTCGTTGGGCAATGATCCCGATGGCAAGCCGGTTTACTGTCTCTTATACACATCTG
>CAJXQV010000065.1 GCA_913058165.1 uncultured Chromatiales bacterium
GGCATACGAGATTGCCTCCTGTCTCGTGGGCTCGGAGATGTGTATAAGAGACAGGCCATAATGCGGTATCAGCGACACTGAAACTTTCATATTCGGGAAGGTCGGCGCCGTCGAAAGACACATTCAAACCAGCACTAAAACTTTCTGTTTCCCACTGGGTTTGCAATGGACCGAATTCAAATGTGGGTGATGCAGCCGCCAACTGATAAACCGCAGCACGCAGATCCTCTGGTGGCACGTCAGAAATCTGCCCTGTTTGGTTCATCTCGACAATATCGTTGAGCGCGGCAATATCCAGACGACCGAAACGCAGCGCGAAACTCACATCAGTCACATCAAGGTCACCAGCACCGGTGACCTTCTCGATGGCATATAGAGCATCCATATTGACGGTCTGACCGCTGCTATCGGCATCCACATTCATGTCCAATGAAAGGTTCTTCATGCTAAACACTTCTTCGCCCAACGCATCCTCTGCAAGCACCGATGCCAGGCCAAGACGCCCCTTACCGACCCATACAGCGGGCTGAATCAACTGGTGGTTGCCGGTGTAGCTAAAACCGGAAATCGTTGTTTTGCCAGACAGTGCGTCAAAGCTGAGGTCATCGTACCCGGCCTCAAAAATAATCTCGCCACTATAGATATTCGCCGTACCCTCGTAGCTGAAACCGCTGAACTGAACCACGGTAGTTGCTTGGTCAACTTCAAACGGAGGTGCGTCACCGTAAAAACTCGTGAGCCCCGAGAAACCAAGTTGTGAGTACTGACGCAATAGATAAGGCACGCCAAGGTACTCGCGCAGACGTTTGAGATCGCCCGAGGAGGCATCCAACTCTGTTACCGCAGAACCAAGACCCATCTTCATACCATCATTAACCATCACCGGACCATGGTTTAGCGTGATCATGAAGAGCAGCTTCCCGTCCAATGCTGTCTTGTAGAGCTCTATGAGATCAGCCTCATTAGCGAGGTCCGCATTGATCATTGCCATGAATTGATCCCGGTAGCTGTCATTAAAGCGTGCCGATATTACTGCAGTGCTGGAGAACCAGTTGCGCTGATAATCTTCCAGCTTGATTCTGCCAATATCATCGTATTCGCTATTAAAGAAAACCACCCGGTCCTCAGCTATCGACTTAGCAGCAAAACCAGCAATCCCGGGTGCGACAAACGCCAACAAAACCACTATCGCGACAAGCGCAACTAACTTCTTCATACCAACCCCATGAACAAAAAATAATGAAATAAAAACGATGTATCAATCGAAAGACGAAGTTCGGCATCACTGAAAACCACGCCTTCGCCACTCTTATTTTAGACTATCATAAATTATCGACTGCTCGCATCCGGAGAGCTCATAGCAATTGACCGGTCAAAGAACAAATTAAGGCGGAGCGATGACCGCAGTTACGCAAAGGGTTACTATCTTATTCTACCTAGCAAATCCGTAACGGGCATTTCCATGAAACTACTGCTCCGCTTAATAAAACGTCTGGTCCAGCTTCTACTTATTCTCACCATCGGCATTGTGGGCTGGATGTACATCGATGAACCGGCACTCGCCACCCGGGTTATTAAACTGGCTGTGCTCGGTGACAGCGGGCCAACCCATACAGTGGCAGCCAGCGGCTATAGCGAACCTTCAATAATCAATCCGACCTCTGGCATCATTGATCAAGAGGCCATCGACCAAGCTCTGGAGTACGGTGCAAGTACTAACTCGCATTCGCTGCTAATTTACCATCAAGGTCATCTCGTTCTAGAGCACTACTACCCAGAATACGACGCACAAACATATACGGCTACCGCCTCCATGCATAAATCTGTGCTCGCGATGCTAATCGGCATTGCCATCGAAGACGGTCATATTCAATCCGTATCGGAACCGGCTGCTAACTACATCAGTGAATGGGCCGGTGACGAGCGCAAAGAGATCACTATTGAGCAGCTGTTAACGCAAACCAGTGGCATCGACTTCCCCACCTTTAGTTTTAATCCGACGGGCGGGTTTTTTAAGTTCTTTTTAGGTGATGACATTACCTCAGTCACACTGTCGGAGCCCGTATGGGCGACACCGGGGTCGCAGTTCGACTACAACAATGTCGGACCACAAACCCTGGGCATCTTGCTGGAGCGTGCTACCGGTCAAAAATACTCTGACTATCTGGAACAGAACCTGTGGCTAAAAATCGGCGTCGATCCGGCCACCGTACAATTAGACAAAGAAGGCGGGATGGCGCGCACGTTCTGCTGCTTAAATGCTACCGCACGCTCATGGCTGAAAATCGGCTTGCTGCACCTAAACAAAGGCAAACTCAATGGGGAACAGATAGTTCCAGAGGAATGGATGCACGCAACCGTTGTGCCAGGAGAACACGAAGCAAACTACGGCTATCTAACCTGGCTGGGCACAGAATACAAAAAGCAACAACGCTACAACCGCAAAGGCTCAACCTCGGTCTATCATTCAGAGCCGTATTTGATGAAAGACCTAATCTATTTCGACGGCTTCGGTGGTCAAAGGGTGTACGTCATTCCATCGGAAGACCTAGTCATTGTGCGTACCGGCGATGTCAGTATGGATTGGGATGATGCTTTACTGCCAAACACCATCTTCCGCGGCATTAGCCAATAGCGCTTACATCGATTGAAAATAATTGTAGAGGGCCGCAATTTCGGTATCGGTGAAGTAGATATACCGATGCTGAGCAACTTCAATCATCTGATAATCAATCTCGCGGTCGCCGAGAGCAACGCCAGTGCGCATCAAGCGCTGTAAATCCTCAGCGCTATAGGCTTTACCGATTTGCAAATTGGGGGCAATCGACACCCGAAATCTGCCGTTATCACTGTGGCAAGCTTCACAGGTGCTTTTCACCAAATACAATCCATGTTCTGCCGAACCCGGCGTAAAGTCGGCGGACACACGCGGCTGCGAAGGATCAATAAGATCAGCTGCATTCGGTGGAAACTCACCCAACGCATAGCGAATGTTGCCGTAAGGGTAGTAACTAAAATCGCCCTTCATTCCATCGACTGCGGGCAAACTCTTTATATAAGAAACCAGCGCCGTGAGATCCCGATCGCTCAGATGAAAATACGCAAAGGTGGGCATTGCCGGCTGTACGCTGGTGCCATCAGGCCGAATACCATGCCGGAGCGCACGAACAAATTCGGCGGTAGTGTAATCACGCGCCTTCCAGGTGAGATTAGGGGCAATCGAGCGAACCCCCTTAACGCCGGCAACATAATAGACTTTGCCCTGCAGATCAGCGCCATGACACCAGAAGCAACCCCGAGTCCGGGCCAGACGCTCGCCTTCGGCAATAACCGCGGGGTCATCACTGAGCGTAATATCCATTAACGGCGCATCGTAGCGCTGAGAAAGGTTCTGGGTAGACGTCCACCAAGCATAACCGTAACCCAATAGAGCTACAGCAAAAATAGCGACCAGCAAACCCAATAAGACATCGAATAGACGATTCATAGCACACTAAACCAAGCCTTTTATCCGCCATAAGCCGGATTATTCAGCACATTACAGTTAAAATCACCGCGACAAGTCGATGCTGTGCGATATATTAGCAGCATTGTTATCTGGACAGGGGCGACTGACATCGCATTTTGCGGGCTGCCCGGCCACCGGCACATTTAAGGTAAACCCGAGACGCCATGAAGATTGAATCTCTAGGAATTCCTGAGGTAAAACTCCTGACACCGATAAAACATCAAGACCCCAGAGGTTTTTTTGTTGAAAGCTATAATCGACAGGCCTTCGCCAAGCTCGGCATCGACATTGATTTTGTGCAGGATAACCACTCACTTTCCGTACCCAAAGGCACATTGCGCGGCCTGCATTTCCAGGCACCGCCATTTGCACAGACCAAACTGGTGCATTGCACGCGCGGCAGTATTCTGGATGTGGCCGTCGACATCCGCGCAGGTTCGCCCACCTACGGTCATGCAGTGGCTGTCATGCTGAACGCAATAACGATGCAAATGCTATTGGTTCCCGAAGGCTTTGCTCACGGCTTTTGCACGTTGGAAGACAATACTGAAGTGCAATACAAAGTGAATGCTGGCTACTCTGCCGAGTGCGATGGCGGTGTTGCCTGGGATGACCCAGCATTGGGCATCGACTGGCCCGTAACCGGTATTGAGGTGCTTCTCTCGGACAAAGACAAAACTCACCCCACGCTGGAACAACTGGATAACCCGTTCAGTTACTCCCCGTAAATAAACCAGCAATAGACCAATAACAAGCAATCTGTAAGATAGGGACAGACTTTTGAAAATACTTATTACTGGCGGTATGGGCTTCATCGGATCTGCATTAGTCCGGCACCTTTTAACTAACAGCGATGTTGAAATCATCAATTTCGACAAAATGACTTATGCCGCTAATCCGGCATCACTGCTCGGTGGCGAAACCAATCCGCGGCATACACTAATAGAAGCTGACATCTGCGATGCCGATGCGGTAACTCAAGCCTTCGAAACCCACCGGCCCGACGCAGTTATGCACCTGGCTGCCGAGTCGCATGTTGACCGCTCGATTGATGCCCCGGATGACTTTGTGCAAACCAATCTGGTGGGCACCTTTCGCATGTTGCAGGGTGCACTTGAGCACTGGGGCACACTGGATGCCACAGGCAAAGCAGCCTTCCGCTTTGTGCATATTTCCACCGATGAAGTGTTCGGTTCCTTAGGCGCTAGCGGCCAGTTCTCTGAAACCACCCCGTACAGCCCTAATTCTCCCTACTCGGCCAGCAAAGCGGGCTCTGATCATCTGGTGCGCGCATGGCATGAGACTTATGGTCTGCCGGTGCTCATTACCAACTGTTCGAACAACTACGGCCCATGCCAGTTCCCGGAAAAACTCATTCCGCTCATGCTCCTGAAGGCACTGGCAGGTGAACCATTGCCGGTATACGGCGAAGGCATCAACGTTCGCGACTGGCTGTATGTGGATGACCATGCCCGCGCATTGGAAACGGTATTGCTCACCGGTAAGGTTGGAGAAACCTACACCGTCGGTGGCAACTGCGAGCGGAAGAATATCGATGTTGTGCATGCACTGTGCAACATCATGGATGAACTTGCGCCCGACAATGCGCCGCACACCAACCTTATTACCTACGTTAAAGACAGGCCCGGCCATGATTTGCGCTATGCGATTGATGCCAGCAAAATCAAACGCGAACTCGGCTGGGAACCGCAGGAAACTTTTGAAAGCGGCTTAAAGAAAACCGTCGACTGGTACTTGCAGAACCGTGATTGGTGGCAGGCTATTTTAGATGGCAGCTACCAGCTCGGCCGTCTTGGCACCAACGCGGAACACTAGAGGGAATACAACATGTCCAAAGGGATCATACTCGCCGGCGGTTCAGGCACACGCCTTTACCCGGCAACTCACAGCGTCAGCAAGCAACTGCTTCCGGTCTATGACAAGCCAATGATCTACTACCCGCTATCCACGCTCATGCTGGCCGGTATTCGCGATATCCTTATTATTACCACTCCGCATGACAACGACCAGTTCCGCAGGCTCCTGGGTGACGGCAGTCAATGGGGAATTAACCTGGAATACGCTATCCAGCCAAACCCCGAAGGCTTGGCACAGGCTTTTCTAATCGGCGCTGACTTCATCGGTAACGATGCCTGTGCACTGGTGCTTGGCGATAATATTTTTTATGGCAGTGGATTCCGCGACTTATTGCAACAAGCACTCAGGGAAACCGAAGGTGCAAGCGTATTTGCCTATCAGGTGTCGGATGCCAAAGCCTTTGGTGTCGTCGATTTCGATAAAAATGGCAAAGCCTTAAGCATTGAAGAGAAACCCGCAAAGCCTAAATCCAACTGGGCTGTTACCGGTTTGTATTTTTACGACAGCAATGTGGTGGACTACGCGCGCGAGATCAAACCATCGGCACGCGGCGAACTGGAAATTACCGAGCTTAATAACATGTACTTAACGCAAGGCAAGCTCAATGTAGCGCTGCTTAATCGTGGTTTTGCATGGTTGGATACCGGCACACATAAGTCACTGCTGCAGGCATCGGAGTTTGTGCATACCATCGAGGAACGTCAGGGCTTAAAAATCGCAGCTCCCGAAGAAGTGGCGTACCGGATGAAATTTATCGATGCCGAACAGCTTGAAGCATTGGCCGCGCCGCTTGAAAAAAGCGGCTACGGTATCTACCTGAAGAACCTTCTGATTAACGCCTAAACGCTCTTCATGCATGAGATCATGCACAAAGCTTTGTTGCGTATCCCGCCACACATCTTAATTTCCCGACCTGAATTATGAGGACTCGCACCATGAGCGCTTTGCCGCCCTGCCCCGCCTGCGACTCTGAGTTCACCTACGAAGATGGCAGCCTGCTGGTCTGTCCGGAATGCGCTCATGAATGGTCCATTGGGGATGCCGATGAGCGCGACTCAGGTGTTACCGACGCCAACGGCAACCCCTTGCAGGATGGCGATACCGTCAGCGTGATCAAAGACCTTAAGGTGAAAGGCAGTTCAGCGGTCATCAAAGTCGGCACTAAAGTGAAGAACATCCGTCTGGTCGATAGTGATCACGATATCGATTGCAAAATTGACGGTGTCGGTGCGATGAAACTCAAATCGGAGTTCGTTAAAAAGGTCTGATGCGAGTTGCCTAGCTATCGGCAGAACCCAAAGCCCAGCGCACATCATCAATCGACTTTGCCACCTGAGCGATGGTCGGGCCATCAAATAGACGGCGCAGCGGCAAGCCGATTTGCAAGGATTCGGTAGTCCGTGCCATCAACTGCATTGCCAATAGCGAGTGCCCGCCTAACTCAAAGAAGTCATCGT
>CAJXQV010000066.1 GCA_913058165.1 uncultured Chromatiales bacterium
TTGATATGAGGTAAGGCTTTGCTCGTGCCTGTAATTTCAAACGGTTGACCATCGAGCGTGTCGCGTTGCACGTCAATCGTAACAAGTGCGGCATGTTCGAATTCGGCTTGGGTCCATGATGTGAGTTTCATTGCGTGACGCCTTCTTTAAAGCTGAGGGTGATGCGAATTCACAGTTTCAGCGCGGGTTATCACACCAGCAGGGCTTGAAAATAAAACCTTGTTTAATGCCCTGCAGATCGGCTTTAACTGGCCGCTCCATGGCACTTTTTGAACTTTTTACTGCTGCCACAGGGGCAGGCATCGTTACGACCAACTTTCGGTTCGCTGCGTTGATAGGGTGTTGCGGGACTGTCATGATCGCAGTCGGGACCATGCACATGAGGCTTTGGCGGGATGGGTTTGCGTTCTGGCATGGTGTTTATTCCTGTTGAGCTTAGAAGGATGGCCGGTGATTGTCAGCAAGCTATCGCCGGAACGCAAGCGCGCTCATTGGGACGCATTGCGATTACAGCGGTTACACCATGTAATTGCTACAAATTGTGCCACCCAGACTCACTGAGTGAGCACTGTTGTGGGTTTTGTGGGCTGGGGAATTTAGCCTCGTGCGCTGCTATTGATGTTTGCAACATGGGTGCAAGACCACATAGTGGCGCGTTGGGCATGGTGCTGAACGCCCAAGTCAGGCAAAATGCACCCGTTGTTGTGTCGAATTATTTATTACTATTATTGAGTTGACTCAGGTCGTACCTGATTCAGTACCTTATTTATGTTTCGATTTTCTGCAGACCGGTTTCCGGTTGCTTGCGTGCTGGCGTTCAGCGCTATCGATTTCGCGGTGTATTTCACCGTTGATAATCTAGCGTGGCTGGTGACTTACACTGTGTTAACGATTGTGCCTAAGGGAATTGTTTGTGCCTGGAATCATCACCATCAACACACCAAAACATTTCATGCCACATGGACTAACCGTGTGCTGGAGTTTTTCTATGCATTGCATACAGGTGTAACCACCAACCTCTGGGTGTTGCATCATGTGCTTGGTCATCACCGTAACTTTCTTGACCAGAGTCGTGATGAAAGTGCCTGGAAGCGAAAAGATGGCACAGTAATGGGAGTTTTGGAATACAGTTTTACTATTACGGCTACCGCTTACCCTCGTGGCTACAAAGTTGGCAAGGAGTTTCCGCGCCTGCAGCGTGATTTCATTACCTACACTTTGCTGAGTCTTGTCGGCGTTATTGCTATAACGGCTTATCGCCCGGTTCCCGCACTGTTCGTGTTCCTTATTCCGATGGCGCTGGCGCTGTTGTTTACTGCCTGGGTAACCTTCGATCATCACAGCGGTCTGGATAGCGACGACCCCATGGAGGCTTCGTACAACAACACCAGTCCGTTCTTTAATCTGATGACGGGCAACCTGGGGTATCACACTGCCCACCATTACAAGCAGGGCCTGCATTGGTCAAAACTACCTGAACTGCACAAACAGTTGGAAGGTGATATTCCACCGGAACTGGTTCGCAACGCCAAGTTCTTGCTGGCCAACGGCTGAAAATCCAGCCAAAGCACCATCGGGGTCTGACCCTACTTTAGTCCTCCACAGAGTAAAGTAGGGTCAGACCCTTTTTTTTGGTTAGCCTCTTTTCCTGTTGATAGGCTATATTCAGCTTCAGGCATTCAATAGGGTATTCGCAATGAAATGGGAACAACTTTTAAAGGCAGCGCCCTGGGGCGTGAGGGCCATGCCGCGCGGCGGGCAGATGGACGGTTATTTCTATGTCATTAGCGGCCGTAAGGGGATGTTTAAAATCTACTCCGATACCTGGCGCAGTGCCGATGGTGTGAACTGGGAGTTAATGTCGGCGAAGGCGGGTTGGGGCAAACGCTGTTATCCGGAAGTCGATTGCATCGACGGGCACCTTATTCTTAATGGCGGGCAGAGCCTTAAAACTTTTTATAACGATGTCTGGCGTTCGGCTGACCAGGGGCGAAACTGGGATCAGGTGTGTGCTGAAGCACCTTGGGATGTTCGTGCAGGCCATCACAGTCATGTGATCGATGGCCATATTTATATGTTTGGTGGCGGCCGCAATTCAACCGATCGACAGTTTTACCCTGAGTTGTGGGTGAGCAAAGACTTGGGTGAAACTTGGGAGCTCCGTGCCGAGTTGCCCGAGGATATGGGCCGTGCCGGTATGCAGGTTGTGCATATCGACGGAACAATCTATTTCATGGGTGGTGATCACGACAACCCCGTTTGGCAGGCCAATTGGCCGGGGCGTCGCAATGATGTGTGGAAGTCGGATGACTTAGGTGAAACCTGGGAGATGCTGGGCCATGCGCCGTGGTCTGCCCGCACAGGACATCAGGCAATTGCTCACAATGGCAAGGTGTCCTTAATTGGCGGCCACAAACAGGGCAAGGGCAAATACATTCAGGACCTAGGCCATGATCTGTGGACTTGGGAGCCGAAGGCCTGCAGCGAAGGCATGGAAGGCTGGCAGCTTCACAGCAACAACGTCTGGAATTGCGAGTCAGTGGGGCAGGGCAAGAGTGATTTCATGATCGAGGTGCGCGATAACAAGATCTGGACCTTTGGCGGTGATCGCGAGCGTATCTCACCATGGCCTCAGGATAACGATGTGTGGGTGGCGGACGCGCCCTGAGAAAACTATTTTTTCGTTAGGCTTGGAGGGTCAGTCTGAAACATGGCCGTGTCATGCTAGTAATGCGAGTCTCGCTGCGCTCATCGCTGAAATCACCCCAGCAATGCTTTTCAGACATTGCCATTGCCGACTGGGTATGCTGATCGCTTAATTCTTGTCGAACCATGAAAGGCCACAAAAAATGAAGGTAAAAGCCCCCGAAAAAATATGCATTTTTGTCGATGTGCAAAACATCTACTACACCTGTCGTGAGGCCTATGGGCGAAATTTCGATTACAACGCCTTTTGGGCCAGAGTGACTGAGGGCAACGAGTTGGTTGGCGCTTACGCTTACGCCACCGATCGAGGCGATGAAAAACAGCAGCAGTTTCAGAATATTCTGCGAGCTATAGGCTTTACTGTGCTGCTGAAACCTGTGGTCAAGCGAGCCGACGGTTCTACCAAGGCCGACTGGGAT
Organism: uncultured Chromatiales bacterium; assembly: GCA_913058165.1. Classification (GTDB taxonomy): domain Bacteria; phylum Pseudomonadota; class Gammaproteobacteria; order Steroidobacterales; genus JABIQA01. The sequence goes on from CAJXQV010000066.1 coordinate 3,126, forward strand.
GTGGGTATTGCGCTGGATGTATACGAGGCGGCATCACAGTGTGACAAAGTGGTGCTGTTATCGGGCGATGGTGACTTCGCTATTTTGCTGGAACGTATCAGAGAGCGCTTTAAAACCCGCTCGGAGGTCTATAGCGTGTTCCCGCTAACTGCTGCAGCATTAATTACTGCGGCCAGCAGTTATGTTCCGGTTGAGAAGGGTTTATTGCTTTAGCCGAGCAGGCTTAGCGCTGTATATAGTCGTTTAATGACACGCCGATGCCAATACGCTGTATGCGCGCATCGTAGTCGAGCAGACTTTCGCCATAGCCATTCCAATACTGGGCATAAACCCGCAACGATTTTGTCATCGGGTAGCTCCAGGTAAGTTCGAGACCATTTTTTTGTGTGCCGGGTCTGAACATAGCGGTGAAGGTGTTTTTGTTGGGTGCATACGCCACCCGGATATCGCCGGCACCGTAGTAGCGATACATGTTCGGGTTGTTATCGTCTTCATCGTCTTCCGGAAGCCTGTACCAGGCCCGCAGCTCAACGGCCACGCTATTAAAATCCAAATACAAGCGACCCATAATTCTGTCCCAGCTACGGGAGAGTAACTGCGAGCGACCGTTGGATTGGTGATTAATGCCAATATTGAACGCCGCAACATTGCCACCGAACAGAGATGGGCCACCCCGATGACTGAAATACAGCTCCGGTTCGTAGTTGGTTTCCCTGAAGGCGGAAGAGATTCTATCATTGCGTATTTGCCACCACGATACGGAAGTATAGGCTGCCATAATGTCGTTGTTGCTGCCAAACATATTGCGCCACACCGGGGCTTTAATGCTTATTTGAAACTGAGCTTCTTCATTGTCCAATAGATTGTTACCCCCACCCGAATTAAGCCTAGAGGGGTTCGGGTCTTTTGAGTAGGTGGCAATCAAGTAATTGGGTTTGAAGGCGGTAATCGCAAACGGATGATCGTGATTTTCCTGTTCGTCGGCTATACGGTTTTGCAACGGCGTAAGTCGCTTATCAGTTGGCGCACTTGCAGATGCTTGTGTCGGTGATACCTGCTCTGCACATTGAGCGCGAATGGCCTCGACGGTGGTTTCGGGCTCTGCCGTTCTAAGAGCTTTGATTAGGCAGGCTTCTGTTGTGTTGACGTGCTCAAGCGCCAGTGCATCAGTTGCGGCAAATGCTATGGGAATGATTGCAAGGGGTATCAGCGATTGAAACAAACGAGCGGTTGACATGGTTGGGGTCCTCTGGAGCAGCAATGCCGGTTTGTTGAGCCAGTTCGAGACTGGCGATGTCGTAAAGTCTAAACGATTGAAGCCTGCTATCGGCAGGCGATGGCGAAAAACCCCGGATTGGTGCCTGAAGAAAACCACCCTCTGAACGTGTCACGATTATTGGGGCTCGCAGGGCAGGGCGTCTGCTATCTTTCCTTCCACTCAGCGATATAAGGAATGCACCATGGCCGATTCAGCCAACTCGGATCAATTTGTCTCTAGCCCTATGAGGGATAACTGGTATCAGCGTTCATCGTACTTGGGTTCCACCTTTGCGTTAATTACCACCGTGGATGAGCATGGGCAGACCAATATTGGTCCATACCAGCTGAGTTTCCCGTTCGAGGTAAACACCGGCCGCTCATGGATGGTGATCAGTCGCAATACCTCAAATACGGCAACTAATGTGCACCGCACCTTGAAGTGTGCGCTTAATTTTATCGAATACGATGAGGCGCATATAGATACTATCCTGAAGCTGGGTTACCCCGGTCAGACCACCGCAGAGAAGATGGCCTATAACACCCTCGATCTGATCGAAAGCCCGACTGCTGGGCGCGAGTCGAACAGTGTCTATCCAAAGATTCTGGCGGATGCCTATCAGGTGTATGAGTGCACCTTGGATGTTGATCGTATCAATGAGAACCCGATTCTGCGTGATTCACCATCCGCCCATTTGTTGCTAAACATCGATAATATTCTGGTCAAAGAAAAGTGGATGGGGGGTATCGACGGCAGTGGCGAAAAAATGCCTAGAATCCCCATGACCTATGGTTTTAGAGGTGGCAGCTCATTTTGGTTCGGCGAGGTGCAAACCGCGTATAAATTGCCCATTCCTGATTTGGGTGCTAAGCACGAACTGGTGCATTACGAAGCCAATCGTCTTGATGATGAAGTGCGTTTCACCATGGATGCCTGCAAGCAGCTTACCGGTATTCCGAATGCGTTTTTAAGGAATGTACTTGGCGGCATTATTAAACAGGCTAAAGCACGCGGCGTGACAAATATTGATGAAGCCTTTGTATTGGAACTTAATAAAGAGCGTGAGGCGTAGGCGGCAGGCGCAGCGATTCGGGTTCGGTAGCCAACCTGATTGACCTGGGCCGAGTCTTTGTGTGCTCGGTAGTCTGCCTCTAGTTGCGATGAAGCTTTAATGTTGATAGCCCTACAAATAAGGTTCGCTGTCTAATGGCCATAGAAGAGCTGCTGTGCTTTAAGATTTAATCGCGACTAAAAACAGCACCGCGTAATCCTGCTTTTGGCAACCGTTTACCGGAGGCATATCAGCCCCGGGAGAAACCCGAAACGCCTCTTGCGGCGCGTTGGCCGGCGAGCAGGATTCACCTTCTGAACCTGGCATCGGTGTGTAGCGAGCCGAACGACACCCAAGGTGAGTCACATCATAGAGTGTCGCCCCATCCGCGAGCTCCCAGCGTTTTGCACCTGATGGATCCGGAGGAAAAACAGTAAGCACTGTGGTGACCTCACGATCACCGGTGACCATATAGCTGCCGGGAGCCACGGGAAGGTCCGGCGGCTCCATGATCAGCCCATTCTCCTCGAGCCACCAATCACTGGCATCAAAGCGCCAACCCGCTGGAGCAACCCCGCCAGTTGCCTGTAAGCGATCATAGCTGCCCAGTCGAACACCTCGAGGACCCGGATCAATAGGCCAAATAGCCCAGTTTTCTGCTCCGGTTCCTGAGCTTGCACCGGGTTCCCCTAGGGCAGCGATAAATTGCAGTGGTATCTGTTTGAAATCCATCTCGCTTTGTACCGGTCCTAGCTGGCGTTCGCACCCCAGCAGAGATGAGAGAGTGATGACCAGCACTAAGGCAAACTTAGGTGGTGCTAATCTCATAACAACTTGTTTTCGCATCAACTCATACATAATAAATTATTCGCCGCTTCAGGTGATATGGATTGCTTTGACAACCCAATATATTTTGGGTTTCTACTCGCGGTAGAGTGCGATTTCCGCCAGCGAAATATCGGCCTTGAATTCACGCATCCAACCCAGTATCGCAATCCGGTTAATGCGAGCAATATTAAGAGGGGCTTCGAGACCGCTGGGGTTGAATTCGTCCCAAGGCACGCGGACGGTTTGCCACTCGGGTTTAGCAAAGAAGGTCATACGGTAAGACTGATCGTACCATCCACAATCGACCGTACGTATGTGCACGTTATAGTCCTCATTGTTGCCGTAAACGAGCAGCTCCAATCCATCATACCCGGAGGCATCGAGCTCGGCGTCACGACGACCAAAGGACATGGCCATTTGAATGAAGCCACCGTTACTTTCGCGGGTTACATCACCCGTCATGCGGCCGCATTTCTTGCCCGCTATGTTGTCGCCCTGTCTCTTATACACATCTCCGAGCCCACGAGACAAGAGGCAATCTCGT
>CAJXQV010000067.1 GCA_913058165.1 uncultured Chromatiales bacterium
TCTACACAGAGTAGATCGTCGGCAGCGTCAGATGTGTATAAGAGACAGGCGCAAACAAGTTGCAAAAAAGGCAAAGCCAGAACACTATCCCGCGCCCTATGCCATCATCGATTTGTGGCAGCGATACGGTGCTGACCCGGCTTTAGGCTTCAATGCCGAAGCGGAATCCTTTGCCGAACTGCTGGCAACCGAAACCTCTAAGAACTTAGTGCGGGTGTTCTTTTTGCAGGATGGGCTGAAGCATCAGCCAAAGGTTAACGTTGAAGCTGCGAAACAAGTGCATGTTGTTGGCGCCGGCGTTATGGGCGGCGATATCGCAGCATGGTGCGCGCTACGCGGCCTCGACGTCACGCTTCAGGACCGCGAAGAAAAGTTCATCACCCCAGCCCTGGAGCGCGCCAAAGAACTGTTCAGAAAGCGTTTGCGCGAACCCGCGTTAGTTGCGGAGGCCATTTCCCGCTTACGCGCTGATGTCGCCGGGTCAGGTGCTGCCGATGCCGATGTGGTTATTGAAGCTATCTTTGAAAACCTGGAAGCTAAACAAGCCCTGCTAAGCAAACTCGAGCAGACGATGAAGCCGGGTGCCCTACTCACTAGCAATACGTCCAGTATTCCTCTAGAGCAGATCGCCTCAGCATTGCAGATTCCAGGGCGTCTCGTCGGACTGCATTTTTTCAATCCTGTTGCCAAAATGCCATTGATTGAAGTGATCCATTTCGCCGGGTCCGATAATGCCTCTGCGCATCATGCTGTGGGCTTTGCCCGGCAGATAGGCAAACTACCGCTGCTATGTCAGAGCTCACCAGGCTTTTTGGTTAACCGTGTTTTAGGCCCCTATCTCGACGAAGCCATGCGCCTTTATAACGAAGGTGTTACGGCCGAGGTCATCGATCGCGCCGCCCGCAATTTTGGCATGCCCATGGGTCCTATTGAACTGGCAGACTCGGTCGGACTGGATATCGGACTTCACGTAGCAGAAGGCCTGGCAGCAATTACCGGCCGCGAAGTACCCGAAGCGCTGCGGATAATGGTTGCCAACAAACAACTCGGACGAAAAACTGGGCAAGGCTTTTATCGTTATGAGGACGGCAAAACCCAACGACAGCCCCTGCCCTCTGCAGCCATTGATCCTGACGTCGAAACCCGTTTGGTATATGCACTGCTTAATGAAAGCGCCAACTGTCTGAGTGAAGGCGTAGTAAGCACAGCAGATGAAGTTGATGCAGGCGTGATCTTCGGTACTGGCTTCGCTCCGTTTCGAGGCGGCCCGCTCACGTACGCAAAAAAACTAGGGGTGAATCATGTCAGCGCCGAACTCGAACGCCTCTCTGGCACCTACGGTGATCGCTTCGAGACATCTGCGGGTTGGAGCCTGCTTTAGTGATAGGTGCTTCAGGTTTAATCCGCTCTTAGCTTTAATGCGGTGACCAGTAACAGTAGAATGCTAAGCCTTAGGCATACAAGCTTGTTTCCAACACAGTGAGCGGAGTTCCACACACGATATGGACACACCCTTAACAACCCAACTACTAAAGCGATTTGTGCCTCTCGACTCGCTTAAGCGCAAAAACCTGGATGCGCTCTGTCGGAAGACACAGGTCGCTATGGCAGATCAGGGAAAAACACTTCTCAAAGAAGGTGAAAGCGACCAACGCCTCATCTATCTCGTATCGGGAAACCTCATTCTGACCACTCCCGACGGCACAATAGAGGTTATTGAGAGTCACTCAGTCAAAGCACGAAGACCTATTTCTGAATCGCTGCCGCGTGAGCACACCGTAACGGCAGGAACTGCCGTTGAGTACATCTCGCTTGATGCCGACCTGCTCGACGTTATGCTGACCTGGGATCAAGCCGGGGCCTATGAAGTCAATGACCTTCGTTCTCTCGACAATGAACCCGGTCAGAGCCACTGGATGACAGCACTATTGCAGACGCGCGCATTCCGGAACATTCCGGCTGTGAACATCCAAGCCATTTTTATGCGCCTGGAGGAAATCGACTACCGGGCCGGCGACCTTGTTATAAAACAGGGTGACGAAGGTGATTTCTTCTACATTATTACTGCAGGTACCTGTGCGGTAACCCGCGAAACGCCTTTAAATCGTGATGGCATCCGATTAGCTGAACTCGCTGCAGGCGATACCTTCGGTGAAGAAGCGCTTATTACCGAAAGCAAGCGAAACGCGACCGTATCGATGCTGACCAGCGGCAAGGTCATGCGCCTGAGCAAAGCCAATTTTCAGGTCCTACTGAAAGAACCGAGCATTGAAAGGGTCGACTACTCTGAGGCTCAAGTGATCATTGCGAACGGCGGAAAATGGCTGGATGCTCGTCTACCGAGTGAGTTTGAGCCATCACATCAGGCCGGCGCCATTAATATCCCCCTGTATGTCATCCGCTTGAAATTAGGCAATCTTGATCCGGATACCCAGTACGTTGTTTACTGCGATACAGGTCGACGCAGTTCAGCCGCAGCGTTTATTCTAATTGAAAAAGGTTTTAACGCCTGCGTCTTACAGGATGGCACCAAGAGAGTTGATGCCTAGCGGCGCTTAGATTGCTCGCTCACTCGGAGCAAACAACAGCATCACATCGTGTGTGTGGCTTTGTCGCTACCCAGAGCAGTTTGCAGATGGCCCTCAATTTTCTGTTTCGTTGAGCCTTCATCCTGATCACTAAACTGCACGCCAATTCCCGCAGCTCGCTTACCCTGAGCACCTTTCGGCGTTAACCAGATCACTTTTCCGGCGACCGGTAACCTCTCATCATCGCCCATTAAATCCAGCAACATAAAAACCTCATCGCCGAGTTCATACTCACTGCCAGTAGGAACAAATAGCCCACCATTTTTCACAAAGGGCATGTACGCGAGGTACAAGGAGTTTTTATCTTTAATTGTCAGTGTGAGCATGCCGGGTTTAGACATTGAGTTAACCTATTACTTTATTCGTTTGACACCAAGAAACAATTTACCTCGGCGGCGGTTTAGCGCAAGCCAGTGAAGCCACCGTACCACGCGAACAACAAACGAGCGAGATTCAAATCCATATTAAGCCCGCCATTTTGCATACGCTTTAGGTTGTTCAATTCTCGCAGATACACATAACATGCTTCTGTCGACTGGTTCGCATTCCCGCCGTCAGCCTGCTGCCTCATCACCTTAGCTGCTTGCGCGTACAACCAGCGCAAACATAGACCTATATCCGTTTTTGCCCATTTTCGGGCAACAGCAACCGGGTCAGCCTGACACCGCTGTATGGCATTCAGATCTTTCGCGTACTGACGGGCGATATCCATAAAGCCGCCTTGTTCCAATTCACGTGCAAATAGCGGCGCATGGCCACAGAACTCCAGCAGCCCGGCCCAATCCATGTCTGGATTGTGTTGCTGCAACCACTGAACCCCAAGCTCCTGAGCCGGTGCAGCCACCCGAATATGCTGACACCGGCTGGCGACTGTGGCGGGAAGACTGGTGATCCTTTCGCAAACTAAAATTATCAGTGTGCGACTCGGCGGCTCCTCCAACGTTTTCAAAAAGCTGTTGGCCGCATTATTAGTGAGCTTATCTGCCGGAAACACCGCCGCCACCTTGTAGCCGCGCTGATGACTGGTTAGCTGCATAAAACGGGTGAGATCACGAACCTGATCAACTGAAATACTCTTCTTTGGCTTTCGGCCGCTCTTGCTATCCGCATCCGGCATATCAGCGCCGGGCACGATTTCCCGGTAATCGGGATGCTGATTGTTCTGATCAAGCGGCTTCCCCAGCACCTGTTCGGCCAGATAACGTGCCAATTGGCGACGGCCTGTGCCGTAGGACCCATAGATCAATAAGGCGTGCGGGCAGCGATCTGCAGCAATCGCTGTGGCGAAGTCCTGCTGATGCTGTGTCAGCCAGGGCAATGGTTGCGTTTCTTTTGCTGCCAGTAACATCAGCTGAACTCCGGATAACTCGCGGTCAAAACCAATGCAATATTTCTTTGCACATCCGCCAATGATTGCTCCGCCCCCACCCGTTTGACCCTGCCCGGTTGCTCAGCCGCAATGGCAAGATAACCACTGCGCACGCGCTCGAAAAAGGCCAACTGCTCCCGCTCAAACCGATCGGTTTCGGTGCGACCCGCACGTCGCGCCACGGACAGCTCAAAGCTGCCGTCGAGCAAAATAGTAAGCTGCGGACGCAGGTCACCCTGAACCAATGTTTCCAGTGTCGCGATTGACTCCAGAGACAAGCCGCGACCGTAGCCCTGATAAGCGTAGCTTGCATCGGTAAAGCGGTCGCACAACACGAAATCGCCCGCCTCTAATGCAGGAACAATAAGTGTTTGCAGATGCGCGGCACGTGCTGCGAACATCAGCAACAACTCGCTCTGGTCAGGAATTTGATCACGGCCGGTATCCAGTACAAGCCGGCGAATTGCTTCGGCACCGGGGGTGCCACCGGGTTCACGGGTAACAGTTACACGCTGGCCGCGCTCTTCAAGCCAAGCACCAATGAAGGCCATATTGGTAGACTTACCAACGCCCTCAATACCTTCGACTGTAATAAATCGTCGCCCCAAATGACTCATAGCAGATGGCATGAATATTCCCGAATGTTGATCTGTATGCTCATTGCAATCTTAACTGTTTCAGGTACGCAGCGACGGCCTGATTGTGCTCGCTGAGTGTTTCACTGAATCGATGAAGACCGCTGCCGTCGCCCACTGCAACAAAAAATAATGCCTTACCGGCTGCAGGTAATCCCGCCGCATGCAACGATGCACGCGCCGGCAATGATATAGGCGTCGGTGGTAAACCACGTCTAGTGTAGGTGTTATAGGGTGTGTCGGTATTCAAATGAACGCGCGTCAAATTACCGTTGTACTCTGCACCTAAACCGTAAATAACCGTCGGGTCAGTTTGCAATCGCATCCGGCGCTGCAAACGGCGCATGAACACGCCGGCAATCTGGTCACGCTCAGCATCAACTGCGGTTTCACGTTCGATAATCGAGGCCAGAATCAACAAATCGTAAGGCGTTTCCAGCAACGGGTCAGGCGCTCGCCTCGCCCATGCATCGGTTAATTCCCGTAATTGCACAGCGGCAGCCTGCTGCAACAAGGCGACATCAGTGGTGCCCCTCGAAAACAGATAGGTATCAGGATAAAACAAACCCTCGCCGTGCGGATACGGCAAATCTAACCGCGTACCCAAGTCTGACAAAAGGGACCACACGGGAATATCCCCAGGCAAGGTCTGGGCCACGTATGGATTACGGCGCAGCGCCAATAGCAAATCGGCAGTCGTCCAACCTTCCAAAATCGTCAGGCCGTAATATTTCACCCGACCCTCAATCAATCGGTCGAGAAAGGTCAATGATGTCATCTCAGCGGTCAGCTCATACTCACCGGCGCGAATAGCTTCTGCCTTACCTGTTATGCGGGCGTACCACTGCCATAAACGCGGGCTGCGCAGCACCTGGGCTGCACCCAGTTCAGCTGCCAGCGCGATCATACTGGTGCCGGGCTCAATGATAATAACGCGGCCATTCTCAGGAACCTGCAACGATGAATTCAGTTCGTTTGCTGCCCACCATGCAGCAGTGCACATGAGTAAAGCGGTTAGCGCAAGAAAACGTTTCATGCGCCCGACCTTGCCGACGCATTGCATTCGTTCACGCCAGCATCAGCCAACAAACCCATCGTCCGTCTACTGAAATCGCCGACAGAGTATTGGCGATCATCAATTTTCGTCACGGGCCAAAGACCGATAAGCGCATTAGTTAAAAATAGTTCGCTGGCTTCTGAAAACAACTCCGGAGTAATCGGACATTCGGCAATTCGAATGCCCTGTTCCAACCAGACATCAATAACCCGCTGACGCATCGTACCCGCAATGCCACTGTGCGAAAGTCCGGGAGTCAACAAGGTGCCGTCAACAACAAGAAACACGTTACTCATAACGCCGCTTATCAGGTTTTCGTGCTCATCAAACATCAAACCTTCAGCTATTTTCGGCGAACGCCACTCAGCCCTTGCGAGCACCTGCTCAAGACGATTAAGTGTTTTCATGCCCGCCAGCAATGGGCTCCGTGACACACGAGTGCTGCAACGAACTACCGAGACGCCAGACACATAATAAGCTGCCGGATGAGCTTGGGTGGCACTAAGCCCCACCAGGCGTTGTGGAGATTCGGAGGGGTCGGCAGCATAGCCGCGCGGACCAATACCGCGTGTAATAATAATTTTAATTACGGCATGCGAACGGCCCGCTGCAAGCTGATGCACCTCATTACTGAGAATCGTATCACCCGGGTAAGCTAAGCCGAGTCGCTTACAGCTGAGTTCTAAGCGACTCAGGTGTTGGCCCAAAAAACGCGCCTGGCTAGCACGCACAGCAATCGTTTCAAACAAGCCATCGCCATAAGCTAGACCGCGGTCATCCGCTGGAATGCTGTCGGCAATATCACCATTAATTAGCCACTGATCCATGGGCTGTAATTCTACCTTGTATTAAGCTGTGCAGCCGCCATCACTAGCTAATCGCGAGCAACAGGCCCTTTGCTTTGGCCCGAGTTTCGTTGAGTTCAGTCTGCGGATCCGAGTCAGCGACGATACCGCTGCCTGCAGCTAGAGTTATCTCGTCATCCCTCAGCACCATTGTGCGAATCAGAATGCTCAAATCACAACTGCCATCAATATTCAGATAACCCATCGAGCCAGTATATGCGCCGCGAGGCCGGCCTTCCTGTTCTGCAATAATTTGCATGCAACGCACTTTGGGGCTGTCTCTTATACACATCTCCGAGCCCACGAGACAAG
>CAJXQV010000068.1 GCA_913058165.1 uncultured Chromatiales bacterium
GAGATTGCCTCTTGTCTCGTGGGCTCGGAGATGTGTATAAGAGACAGGTTAAGAAATTCTTGTCGCGACATTCGCATGGCAGCATTGTTAACGGATGCAGGGAACCATGCAAGTGGTAAGCATCATGAAATGGCCTTAGCCGGCAGTGCGGGTGCGGGGCTGGCAACAGCCTTAGAACAGATTATTGCAGGGCTAGGCGCGGCTATGGGTGATTCGGCCCCGGTGCAACCCAAGTAAATCAAATAAAAAGCTTTTAAAAACAATAGTTAATCATTGTTTTTTCAATAGAATCTATGCTGAGAGCAGGGGCTGACGAAGCGGTGCGCTGAAACGAATGCCCAATTTTTAAGCTCAGGCGCCTCACAAAATGGGTCATCAACCGAACCTGCATCGCAATAAAAACCATTGAAGTTGGGCTCAGGGGTTCAAAAAAGCCGCATAGGCAGTACAATTCCGCCTCGCAGCGTTGACTCAGCAATCCGGTGTTCGCAACGGTTTACGGTTTACCGCTTTTATTCGTACAGCAACAGGCACCATTTAAATGTCCCAGAGCAATTGGCAGGTCCACAAATTCGGCGGTTCGAGTCTTGCCGATGCTACATGCTTCCGTCGGGTTGCCGCTTTGGTTCAGACCGAAGAAGGCACTCAACAAGCTGTGGTGGTTTCTGCAATGGGCGGTATGACCGATGCCCTGTTGAACCTGGTGCGACTTGCGGAGACCGATGGGCAGAGTATTGAGCCGGCCATCGACGCTATTCGTCAACGTTACAGCAGTACCATGAGGGAGCTTCTCACCAGCCCCGAGGCATGCGCCGAACTTGAAGTGCCCTGGCAGGCGGAACTCAAGGATATTGCCGATTTGTTGCAGGCTACTGCGCTGGTAGGCTCTGCACCACAGCGTACGCACGATATTGTGGCAGGTTGTGGCGAACTGTGGTCAGCGCGTTTGTTGGCGGCTTTTCTCACCCAGGAATCCGGTGCCGATAAACTCAACCGCGCAGTGCGCTGGGTCGATGCCCGTCAACTGGTTATTATTAACCAAGGCGAACTCGGTGCTGCCGTCGACTGGACCGAAACCCGAGTCAATGGTGGCAAACTGTTTGCCGACGACAAACCTGAAATAGTGGTTGTAACCGGGTTCATTTGCTGTGACCAGCAAGGCTTGCCATCTGTATTGGGCCGCAATGGCAGCGATTTTTCTGCATCTATTGTGGGCTCGGTATTGCATGCGCGTTCGATTGTTATTTGGACCGATGTCGATGGCGTGATGAGCGCCGATCCTAATCGAGTACCCGATGCCACCATTATTCATGAGCTGTCATACAATGAAGCGATGGAGCTGGCGTATTTCGGCGCTAAAGTAATTCATCCGCAGACCATGTCACCCGCGGTGGACCTGCAGATACCCATTTATATTAAGAACAGCTTCAAACCTGAAGCGCATGGGTCGAAGATTAGTGCTGACGCCCAACCGAGCCTGAGCATCAAGGGGCTGACCACTGTATCTAATGTTGCGCTTATCAACCTTGAGGGCTCGGGAATGATCGGTGTCCCAGGCACCGCCGACCGCTTGTTCGGTGCACTGCGTGAAGCTCAAATCTCGGTAATCCTAATCTCTCAGGCCAGCTCCGAGCATTCAATTTGTTTTGCCGTACCTGAAGTTATGGCCGATGACGCCGACAAGGTTATCCGTGACGCCTTTGCGGGTGAGCTCGAGCAAAACCAGATTCAATCTATCGAAGTTCGACGTGCTTGCAGTGTTATCGCGGTGGTCGGCGACGGCATGGCAGGCATTCCCGGAATTGCTTCGCGATTCTTTAGTGCCCTCGGCAAAGCCGGTATCAGCGTTAACGCTATTGCGCAGGGCTCATCCGAACGCAACATTTCAGCCGTTATTAGTCAGAGTGAGGCAACTCGTGCACTGCGTGCAGCCCATGCCGGCTTTTACCTTTCCGCCGAGACACTGTCAGTAGGCCTTATCGGCCCGGGCAATGTTGGCGGCACATTGCTCGATCAGATTGGCGCACAGGCAGTGCATTTGCTTAAAAACTTTAATCTGGATTTTCGCGTCCGCGGTATTGCGACTTCGTCAAAAATGTATCTGGCAGAGCGCCGAGTAGACCTGCAAAACTGGCGTTCTGAACTCGAGCAACATGGCGAAGCGCTCGATTGGGAGCGTTTTGCTGCGCATGTAAATCCCGATCACTTGCCGCATGCGGTAATGATCGATTGCACTGCCGATGGCGCCGTGGCCGACCGTTACACCGACTGGTTTAATGCCGGCATTCATGTGGTTACCCCGAACAAGAAAGCCCAGAGCGGACCGCTCCCTGCCTATGACGCAATGCTTGCAGCACGCAAAGCAAATCAGGTGCACTTTCTTTATGAGACTGCTTGCGGGGCCGCACTGCCTATTATCCAGACCTTGCAGGACCTGGTTGAAACCGGCGACGAAGTGCAATCCATTGAAGGTATTTTCTCCGGCACGCTGGCGTATTTATTTAATGTATTTGATGGCAGCGTCGCGTTTTCTGAAATTGTTCGTCAGGCTCGCGACAGTGGCTATACCGAGCCGGATCCGCGGGATGATTTGTCCGGCATCGACGTTGCTCGAAAGCTGAGTATTTTGGCACGCGAGTTGGGCATGCGTATTGAATTATCCGATATCGACATTGAAAGTCTCGTGCCCGGCGAGCTTGACGGTGGCACGCCGGAAGAGTTCCTGAGCGCATTGTCAGCTTACGATGACGCGATGCTCGAGCGCCTGAACGATGCCCGCAGTCGCGGTGAGGTTCTGCGTTACGTCGGCCGGCTCGATATTCCGGATGGCACCGCCAGTGTGCGCTTGTGCTCCTTGCCCACCGAGCATTCATTTGCCCACATTAACCTGACCGACAACATCGTCAGTTTTGTCAGTGGTCGTTACAGCGAAAACCCGCTAGTGGTGCAGGGGCCTGGAGCCGGGCCTGAGGTTACCGCAGCAGGGGTATTTGCCGATCTGCTTCGCCTTTCCCGCTATTTAGGAGAGCCAGGCTGATGCAGTACGTAAGCACAAGAAACGGCCCAACAATAACCCTTGAAGATGCCATCATGAGTGGCACAGCACCCGATGGCGGGCTTTACGTACCAGCGAACCTCCCTGCATTTACGCCGGCTGATTTTGACGGCATCGATGCCATCGACGAACTCGCTGCAAAAATGCTTCAGCCCTTTTTCGCCGGCTCTTCGTTGGAAAATCAGCTCGCTGAAATCTGCACCGAAGCCTTTAGTTTTGACGCCCCCTCGCGGGTATTGGAAGAAGGCGGACATTCACTTTCTGTGCTCGAGCTGTTTCACGGGCCGACCGCTGCATTTAAAGACTTTGGCGCACGCTTTCTGGCCGCTTGCATGGTTCGCATTGCCGCAAGTCGTCAGCTGAATACACCACTCACCATTCTGGTCGCCACTTCGGGTGATACCGGTGGTGCTGTAGCTGCCGCATTCCATGGGAAACCGGGTGTGCGGGTATTGGTTCTGTTTCCCGATGGCCGTGTGTCGTCACGTCAGCAACACCAATTAACCTGCTGGGGCGCCAATGTCACCTCGCTGTCGGTAAAAGGCGAGTTCGATGATTGTCAGAGCATTGTTAAAGAGTTGTTTGCCGATCGGGGACTAAGCGCAGAGCACAATCTGTGTTCGGCCAACAGCATTAACGTCGGACGCTTGTTGCCGCAGTCGGTTTACTACGCGCTATCAAGTTTGCAGCATTTTCGTAAGACCGGCGAGCAGACCAGTTATGTGATTCCTACCGGTAATCTAGGCAATGGGTTTGCCTGTGTTTGGGCAAAGTCGATGGGCTTCCCCATCGACAGGATAGTGCTCGCGACTAACGCCAATCGCACCATCCCGGATTTTCTCAGCAGCGGTGAATGGCAGCCGCGTGCCAGCGTCGCAACACTGGCTTCAGCAATGGACGTTGGTAACCCCAGCAACATGGAGCGTTTGCGGAAACTGTGGGGCGAGGCCGACAGCCTTAACAGCCGCTTGAGTACGTATTCTGTCAGCGATGCACAAATTCGCGAACAGATTGTGATTGAGTATGAGCGTACCGGCGTTGCCTGGTGCCCGCACACAGCCACTGCATTTTACGTTTATCGGCATCACCTTAACGATACCGATCGAGCGATGCATTGGAGCCTAGTCGCTACAGCGCATCCAGCAAAATTTGAAGCCATCGTTGAACCGCTGGTGCAGGAGACGCTCGACCTGCCGAAAGAACTCGCGCGGATTCTTAAATTACCATCGGCATTCGACACCGTTAAACCGACAGCAGCGGCAGTTGCCAAGTTTCTATAGTCGCTCTTTTATAATATAGGCCAATGATGACAAGTTTGAGCGTTCAAATGATCGCGATGCTGGCGGTACTCGTTTTAGTGCCTATAGCTCTTGTTGTGTTTATTGTTCGGCGCAGATTAGCCGCCAGCATTGATGCCCGCATTCATGCTGTCAGCCCCTATGTGCTCCACGACTTTCTGCTGCCAGATGGCAACGATGGCGAAATCCATTTCGAATACGCACTGCTTTCGCCCACCGGCATTCTTGTGATCGACACTAAGGATGTCGAAGGCAACGTGTTCGGCAGTGATACGATGGATCAGTGGACGGTGATCAATGACAACCGGCGGCACACCTTTGATAACCCACAGCGCGGCTTACTCGACCGGGTCGCTGCAATAAAGTCGCTGGCACCGGATATAAAGGTAGAGGGTCACATCGCGTTTACTGACAGCGCCCGCTTTAGCAAGGGCCAGCCAGGCCATGTGATTTTCTTCGATACACTTATTACTACGCTCAAAGAAACATCAAAAGAGCAGGCGGAAGTCTTGCTGAATGCCAGCCTCCCTAGCTGGGAAAAGGTTGTCGCCGGCGCTACGGTGACCGGAGTTGCGAAGGCGTTGCGCGGCAAAAACGACTGATTGCTATAAACCGAATAGACGCTTTGTATTGGCCGTAGCCTGTTCGGCTAAGCTCGCCGGATCAACATTCATGTAACCGGCTGTCGCTTCAAGCACATGGGGCAGCAACGCCGGTTCACAACGCCGCCCATCGATCTGTTGTTTTTGCGCCTTGTTGAGATCCCGCGGGAGCAGGTAAGGCGCGTCGGTTTCGAGCAGTACCCTGTCAAGCGGCAAACTGGCCACAGCCTCTTGTAAATCGTGTCCGCGGCGTTCATCGCAGATCCATCCGGTAATGCCGATGTGCAAACCCATGTCCAGGTACGCGTGCATCTGTTCTTTAGTGCCCGTAAAACAGTGCGCAACACCACCGCTTAAACTCGGCAGGTGGTTTTTAAGTATTGCAACAAATGCCTGGTGAGCATCACGTTGGTGCAAGAACACCGGTTTTCCGGTGGTTGCAGCAATCTGCAGCTGGCTGTCGAAGGCGTATTCCTGTTCGGCATGTGACGATAAATTGCGGAAATAGTCGAGCCCCATTTCACCGATGGCCACAACCTCATCAGCCTGTGCGAGCCTGGCAAGCGCGCCCCCTGTCTCTGCCGTGTAGTCATTGGCATAGTGCGGGTGAACCCCACTGGTGGCCCACAGTACACCGGGATGCGCTTGAGCCAATGCCAGAGCCTGAGCGCTGCCATGAAGGTCGGCGCCGGTCACTATCATTCGCGCTACTCCGGCAGTAAACGCCCGCTCCAGAACAGCATCACGGTCGCGATCGAAGCTGTCGTGAGTCAGGTTGGCACCAATGTCGATTAAGGTCTGCATAGCTTGTCTTTAGTGTGCGGAAGCCAGCGGCGATTCTATCAGCGCTGCTGCCTCGTTGCGCCCCGCATGTTGTAACATGCACTGTATGTCGGACGATTCGCAACTTCAGTTATTCCACGAGGGGAGCAAAGCCGCGGCCATTGATCCGCTGAGCTGGGAGGTCCGCTATAACAAGCGGGCAAAGCGCTTAGCTATTCATGTGCTACCGCACGGCGGCGTTGAAATCGTGGCGCCACCGCGAGTATCGGCGCGGGTAATTAGCGAATTTGTCAGTTTACAAAAAGACTGGATTGAAAAAGCCCGCGCCAAAATGCTGGAATCGATAGAAGCGCAAGGTCCATTGCTACCAGAATACATCGAGCTTAAAGCCCTGGGCCGCACCATTGAGGTGCATTACGACCTGGGTGAAAAACGCAAGTTTGAACTGCGCGCCGACCGGCTGGATATTTTCGCCCCCGACATTACCCCGACTGATTGTTGGCCGACTCTCAAAACCTGGCTGCGCCAAATGGGGAAGCAATACCTCCCGCCAATGTTGCACCAACATGCTGAACTCACCGGGCTTGCTCCAAAGCGCGTGCAGGTGCGCAACCAAAAGACCCGCTGGGGCAGTTGCTCCAGTCGGGGCACTATTAGCCTAAATGCGGCAATATTGCTGCTTGAACCGTCGCAGGCACATTATGTGCTGGTGCATGAACTGTGCCACTTACGGCACATGAATCATTCCGATCGTTATTGGAGCCTAGTGGGCAGTTTTGTGCCTGACTACCGGCAGATCGATAAAGCGGTTGATGCATTCTGGAAGAATGGGCCTGCCTGGCCTCGTTAATCCAGCCGGATATTTATTAAACCCGTGAACCTGTCTCTTATACACATCTCCGAGCCCACGAGACAAGAGGCAATCTCG
>CAJXQV010000069.1 GCA_913058165.1 uncultured Chromatiales bacterium
TCTACACAGAGTAGATCGTCGGCAGCGTCAGATGTGTATAAGAGACAGGTTCTGTGAGCACTATGCATCGGCCTTTGCGACACTCGCCCGCGCCGCAAATATTCCAGCGCGGGTGGTCACCGGATACCTCGGTGGCGAAGTGAATCCAATTAACAACGACCTGATTGTGCGCCAATCCGATGCGCACGCTTGGGCCGAGGTCTGGATAGACGGTAACTGGTTGCGTGCTGACCCGACTGCTGCGGTGGCTCCACAGCGGGTTGAACTCGGTCTGGACGAAGCATTATCCGACCGCGATTTCGATTTCCGCCGCAACATGCGCAATACGCAACTATTCCATCAGGCAATACTCAGTCTGGATGCTGTCAATGCCGCATGGAACCGCTGGGTACTGGCTTTCGGCCCCGAAATGCAGTCAGACTTATTGCGTAATGCAGGTTTCGACAAGCCGGATATGCGAGATCTGGTTCTGCTCATGGCGATCAGCCTAAGCCTGTTACTGGCGGCACTTGCGGTTTACCTGCGCTACAGCATCCGCAGCAACAAAGACCCGCTGCTGCAAATTTACGAAACCTTCTGCAAGAAACTGGCCGATAGCGGGGTGACTCGTCACCGCAGCGAAGGCCCTGCAAGTTTCGCCGCTCGCGCCAGCCGACTCCGGCAGACCGACAGACCACAGATTGAATCGATTACACAACTGTATATCCGGCTGCGCTATGAGTCAGTTGGCAGCGCTGCCCCAACAGCAGAACTGCGACAATTAACTGAACTCGTGAAAGCCTTTAAACCGACTTCAGGTTAATCCTCAATCGGTACTTTGCGCAACAGATATAGCCCGCTAAGAAATAAAACCATCACTGATAAAATACCCAAACGCTGGCTGCCGGTTAACAATGCAACAACACCAGTGAGCGCCGGCCCCAGAATTGCAGCGAACTTACCAAGCATGTTGTAAAAACCAAAAAACTCGGCATGCCGGCCCGGCGGAATGAGACGAGCATAGAGGGAGCGACTGAGGCTCTGCACCCCGCCCTGCACCAGGCCAATGGTGAATGCTAGCGCATAGAAATGCCAACTCAGGGTCACAAACGGTGCCGCAAGGGTAACCAGAACATAGATCGTTAACGCAATATAGATGCCTTTGCGGGCGCCGATGCGGGCACCCAAAACCCCGAACGCAATCGCTGCAGGAAAACCAACATAGTTAGTTAACAGGATGGCAGAAATCAAATCTTCAGCTGCGAGGCCACGCGACAAACCATAATCAACGGCCATTTTAATAATGGTATAAACCCCGTCGATATAGAACCAATAAGCCAACAAGAATATCGCCAATGCGCGATGATGACGGACGTTGCGCAGCGTCGCTATAACCTGCCGCCAACCGTCCAGAAACGAGACGCTCCGGAGTGGAGCAGCATCAGGGGCACGTTCCGGCACCCAAAGCAGTAACGGAATACTGAACACACCCCACCAAATACCCACGGATAAAAACGACCAGCGCATGGCTTCTTCTGCCGTTGCAAGACCGAACCATTCGGGATTCATTACCATAAGTACATTTAATGTGAACAGTAATGCGCCGCCCAAATAACCTAAGGCAAAGCCGTAAGCCGACACTCGGTCAAACTCTGCGTCATCAGCAACATTAGTAAGCAGCGAATCATAAAATGAATTGCCGCCAGCAAAGCCGATATACGCAAGCGCATAGAGCACAATTGCAAATAACCACTCGCCCTGGGCGACCCAGAACAACGCCGCAGTCATGCTTACGCCCACTGCCGCAAACAATGCCACCATATGCTTGCGACTGCCGCGACCATCCGCCATTACGCCGAGCACCGGCGCAAATATTGCGACAATTAAACTGGCACCGGCATTACTCCAACCTAGGCGAAAGGTCGTCACTACCGATGCAGCATCATCATTCCAATAACCCGACAACAGAATAGGGAAAAAGGCGGTGACAACTGTTAATGAAAAAGCGGAGTTAGCCCAATCATATAGGGCCCAGCCAATAACTGTTTTACGTCCGTAAACCGGGCTCATCAAACCACTAACTCTTTCGCAAAAACCACCGCATCCTCGCGGCCCTTTTTCGCCTGATAGTAGTTTTTACGCAGGCCCACTTCATTAAACCCCGCGCGATAGTAAAGATATTTCGCCGCATTGTTTGATGCCCGAACCTCAAGATACATTTGCATAGCACCCAACTCACGCGCCATGTCGATCAATACATGCAGCATACGATCGCCATGACCCTTACCCTGCATTTCCGGGTCAATGCAAAGATTCAACAGGTGCGCTTCACCCACCGCTGCCGACAGCATGCCATAGCCAATCAATATGCCATGGCGCTCGAATACAACACCGTGGTAACCAGAGCTTAAACAGTCACGAAAGGTGTTTGCATACCAGGGGAAGTCGTAGGATTTGGATTCAATAACCGTAACCGCAGGAATATCTTCCAGTGTCATGCCACGAATCTCCGGCAAAAAGTCAGTTGTTGCCGCACTCATTCAGACCGTCCGGACAGCGTACGCTGCGCCAGTTGCAGATCCTCCCACACGCGCGCTTTCTCACTAGGACGCTTCAATAGATACCTTGGGTGGTAGGTAACAACTAAAGGGGCGTCCGTGGTGGCGTGTCGATGCACCTGACCACGCAGGGCGGTAACAGAAACATCAGTATCGGTACCAGTGAGATAGCGTCCGGCTGTCAGGCCAAGGGCCAGAATAAGGCTAGGTCGCACTAATGCAATCTGTGCTTCAAGATGTGCAGCGCAGCTGCGCACCTCTGCCGCCTCAGGCGGTCGCTGCTCAGCAGCCATGCACTTCGTCATATGAGTAATGTAAACCTGCGATCGATCGAGCCCGATGGCGGCCAGCATATTGGTTAAGAGAACGCCGCCCTGATCGGCAAAGGGTTCGCCTGCTGCATCGTCAGCCGGGGACGGCGCTTCGCCAACAATAAGACAGGTAGCAGACTGACTGCCCGCACCAACTACCGCGCGAGTGCGGTCGGCATGCCGTGGGCACGCAACACAAGTCGATACCAGGGGTATTAAATCATTCCAACTCATAGCTGACGGCACTACCCGTTCGACTGGCACCTGAGGTGCAGCTGCCAGTTCGGGCGTTTGAGCCTGCGGTGAATTAAGTACCGATCCAGGGATCGATGGTTTCGGCGCGGAGGGGTTCTCCGATTGCGGTCTTACTGTTTGCGGCGCAGAAGAGACCGGCGCCAACTCGGCAGCAAGCGCTTCACTCGGTTCCAAGTCAGGCGAGTGACTGCGCAAACGCCACTCCGGAATACCCATTGCACGGAGCATATCAGAACGGCTTGCAGGGATATGGTCAGTCATAAGCTCACAGCAACAGCTGCTGGTCAGGCCTGATCACGGTAATTATTGTCATCAGCTTCGGGGTCGACCTCAACAATCTTTGCAGGCCGTACCTTTTTCCAGAGCCAGTAAAAAGGACCTGAGATCGCGAAACTTGCCGCCAAACAGAAAAGTACCAGCGGTGGATTCAATGCGATAAGCACAAATACCATTGGCACGATGATGATGTAGGTAAATGAAACCTGCTTACGCGTACCGATTTCTTTAAAGCTGTAATAGTTAAAACGCGACACCATTAAGGTACCGGCTGCTGCCGTCACCAGAAATGCCAGCATCAGCGATCCGGTTCCCGACCAACCGAGATCGGCGGCCAACCAAACAAAACTTGCCACCAGAGAGGCTGCCGGAGGACTCGGCAAACCCTCAAAGAACTGTTTGCTGGTGGTTGCCGAAATTACGTTAAACCGCGCCAAACGGAGCGCTGCCGAAACCGTATAGGTAAACGCGGCAAGCCAGCCTAATTTGCCCCATACCGGGCCTGTCTCCACCAAGCGCTCGATGCCCCACTGGTAGACCACAATCGCAGGCGCCAAACCAAAAGCGATCATATCGGAAAGACTGTCGTACTCTTTACCGAAGTCACTTTCGGTGCGGGTAAGCCGGGCAATCTTGCCGTCTAGACCGTCAAAGATCTGCGCCACGAATATCGCGATAGCCGCTTTATCGAAGTTGCCGTCGATAGACGCGACAATGGCGTAAAAACCCGCAAACAATGCGGCGGTAGTCATCAGGTTCGGCAGCAGATAGATTCCTTTGCTGCGAATCAGGCGCTTTTTATCAGATGTTTCCAGCATAATATTTTTGACGCGGCCCATGCCGGCTATACCCCTAGGAGCGGAGAGTTTGCCATGCGATTCATCCAAATTCATCCAGTCTGCGTGGGTTTGGTCGGTGCGGGCGGCGACTTAAGCCTATTTAATGGTTAGAATATCGCCCGCTTACCCTTACTTATCAGTCATACAGCCCTATCATGCGCCTCTCAAACCTACCCGTCACTACACTAAAAGAAGTTCCGGCCGACGCCGAAGTTATCAGTCATCAGCTGATGCTCCGCGCCGGATTGATTCGGAAACTGTCTTCCGGCCTATTTACCTGGATGCCCCTGGGGCTGAAAGTTCTGCGCAAAGTCGAGCAGCTGGTGCGTGAGGAAATGGATCGCGCCGGTGCGCTGGAGATTCTCATGCCCGCCATTCAGCCCGCCGAATTGTGGGAAGAAACCGGCCGCTGGAATAAATACGGCTCACTGTTATTGCGCATAAATGACCGGCACGGTCGTGATTTCTGCTTCGGCCCGACGCACGAAGAAGTGGTTACCGATGTCGCGCGTAAAGATCTGCGCAGCTACAAACAACTGCCGGTCACTTACTATCAGATTCAAACTAAATTCCGTGATGAAATTCGCCCTCGCTTCGGTTTGATGCGAGCACGCGAATTCATCATGAAAGACGCTTATTCATTCCATGCCGATACTGAATCATTGCAACAAACCTACGATAGTATGGCGAAAGCCTACACCAACATTCTGACGCGCATCGGTCTGCACTTCCGCCCTGTCGATGCTGCCGGTGGAGAAATTGGCGGTTCTAAATCCTGCGAATTTCATGTGTTGGCTGATTCGGGCGAAGACGGCATTGCCTATTGCGACAACGACAGCTTTGCAATGAATGTCGAGCTCGCTCCCACATTACCGCCAGAAGGCGCGCGCGCTGCTGCTACAGAAGCCATGACAACGGTCAGCACCCCTGGCGTGAGGACCATCGATGGCATTGCAGGGTTTCTAAGATCAGACCCGTCACAGTGCCTGAAGACACTGCTCGTCGAAGCTGAAGATGACGGCCTGATTGCATTGATCGTTCGTGGCGATCATGAGTTGAACCCGCTCAAAGCAGAACAAATCGACGGCGTCAAAACGCCACTCACCATGGCCAGCAGCGAGCAGATTCTCGCGGCAACGGGAATTGGCCCTGGGTTTGCGGGGCCGGTTGGGCTCAATCTGCCGGTTTGGGTTGACCACAGCGCTGCCTTTGTCAGCGATTTTGTCTGCGGGGCTAATGCAAGTGATGAGCACTTAACCGGAGTGAACTGGGGCCGAGATCTACCCGAACCCAACACCGCTGATTTGCGCAATGTGCAGGCCGGTGACCGCAGTCCCGGTGGTGGCACCATCGCCATCGCCCGCGGTATCGAAGTGGGCCACATCTTTCAGCTTGGCGATCAGTACAGCAAGAGCATGAACCTGAATGTACTGGATCAAAACGGTAAGGCATTAACCCCCCTCATGGGTTGCTATGGCATCGGCGTATCTCGTCTAGTCGCCGCTGCTATTGAGCAAAACAATGATGAAAACGGCATCATCTGGCCGGTTGCTATCAGCCCGTTCCCGGTCACTATTCTGGGTTTGAACTACGGTCGTTCGGAGGCGGTAAAAGATGCTGTCGACAACCTAGCTGAGGCGCTGAGCAAATTAGGCATCGAAGCTTTAATTGATGACCGTGACGCGCGTCCCGGCGTAAAGTTCGCGGATTCTGATTTAATGGGCATACCGCACCGGTTGGTTATCGGCGAGCGCGGACTCAAGGAAGGCAAAATTGAGTACCGTCATCGTCAGGCCAGCGAAGCCGAAGAGGTTGAGTTAACTAATGCTCTGGCATTTATTCAGGAAAAACTCGAAGCGCAGTAAGCTCGAAGCAATGCATCGCCAAGTGCTCTGCTGCAGGGCTCTGATACTTGTCTGCAGCAGTTTGCTCATGCCAGCGCAGATCGCCTACGCACAAAACGACCCAGAACTTACCGCATTACTGCTGGAAGCAGTCAACAATACCGACAGCTTTTCCGACCGCTTTGATGCCGAAGTGTGGCTAAAGGATATGTCCGGTCGCTTAATGCCAACTATTCCCAACCATGCGGAACGCATCGAAATTCTAACCCGTGTGCATCAGGAAGCGACCCGCGCCGAACTACCGCCGGAACTGGTGCTTGCCGTCATTGATATAGAAAGCCGGTTTGACCGTTTCGCTATTTCAAGTGCAGGTGCGCGCGGCCTGATGCAGGTTATGCCGTTTTGGCTGGATGAACTTGAACGCCCGAATGACAACCTGTTCGAAATCGACATTAATCTCCGCATGGGTTGTACCATACTGAAGCTGTCTCTTATACACATCTCCGAGCCCACGAGACAAGAGGCAATCTC
>CAJXQV010000070.1 GCA_913058165.1 uncultured Chromatiales bacterium
ATCGTCGGCAGCGTCAGATGTGTATAAGAGACAGGTGCCGATGAAAGCCGGCCGTGATATCTGGTGGTCGGATGCAATAGCCGATCAGTCGGATGAGTGTACGCCGTTGCCGGTTGAAGCATCTCATCCACTCTTTTTGTTGTACACGTCAGGCTCCACCGGCAAGCCGAAAGGCGTGCAACATGGCTCAGCGGGTTACCTGCTGAATGCCAGGCTCACTTATGAAACGGTGTTTGATTATCAGGAAAGTGATGTCTTCTGGTGTACGGCCGATGTTGGCTGGATTACCGGCCATTCCTATGTGGCGTATGGCCCGTTGGCTGCCGGCGCCACCATTCTGATGTATGAAGGCTCGCCGACGGTTCCCGATGCGGGACGCTTCTGGAAAATTTGCGAGGCGCATAAAGTGACTGTTTTCTACACCGCGCCTACGGCCATCCGAGCGTTAATGCGCTTCGGCGATGAAGTGCCTGAGTCTTATGACCTGAGCAGTATTCGGTTGTTGGGCAGTGTGGGTGAGCCGATTAATCCTGAAGCCTGGATCTGGTACCACCGTGTTATTGGTCGGGAGCGTTGCCCGATTGTGGATACCTGGTGGCAAACCGAAACCGGCGGCATCATGATGAGCCCTGTGCCCAGTGTTACGGCAACGCCACCGGGTTCATGCACCCAACCGTTGCCGGGAATTGCCGCGGACATCGTCGACGATCAAGGCAACACGGTTACGTCACCGGAGTTGGGCGGTTATCTGGTTATTCGCAAGCCATGGCCGTCGATGTTGCAGACTATTTGGGGTGACAATGACCGCTATATCGAAACCTATTGGGAAAAGTTTCACAATAGGTTTTATGTTGCCGGCGACAGTGCTCACACCGATAAGCATGGAAATTTTTGGATTATGGGACGTATCGATGACGTCTTAAACGTTTCGGGCCACAGACTTGGAACCATGGAAGTTGAATCGGCATTGGTCTCGCACGAGAAGGTGGTTGAAGCTGCAGTGGTCGGGCGTCCCGATGAGATTAAAGGCGAAGCGATTTTTGCCTATGTGGTGCCATGTGGAGCGAGACCTTCGGGCGATGAGGCAAAGGCATTAGTAAAAGAGTTGCGTGACTGGGTCGCCAAGCAGGTAGGGTCGATTGCGAAGCCGGATAATATTCGTTTTGCGGATAGCTTGCCAAAGACCCGCTCAGGAAAAATTATGCGGCGCTTGTTGCGCACTATTGCTTCCGGCGAAGATGTTACTCAGGATACGTCGACCTTGGAAGACCCGAGTATTCTCGACCAGCTGCGCGGCGAGGACTAGGGCTGAAGATTAGCCCAGCACATTCAGTCGCAAGCCTTCGGGCGAGGTAAGTGATATGAGCTCACCACGTTGCTGATAGCGTTGCTCCTCTTTGATAAGCAGTTTTATCAGAGTGTGTTTGTCGGGGCATAGAAAATTAAGCTGTGGTGCTGAAGTTCCTGCGTGTAATCGCAGTGTCATCCCCGGGGTGAGCAGTTCGATAGACTCGTCATCATCGTGAGCGCTGAACCCGCCGTGTTGCCAGAAGTCTCTTGCTTCGTCGGGGTAGCGTGCGCTAATGCCGAGATTACGAATCTGGCCGGTCAGCGGAGCCCGATCTTCCACAGAGGGCGAGAACGTACGTGCTTCTATTAGCCTGACCTGCAAGCCCGCCGGATCGTGCAAAATCAGCTGATGAAAGCATTCGTCTCCCCGATAGATATCGCTGACATCAAGGCCTAATGCCTGAAGCTCTTTAATATGAAGGCTTAGTTCGGGCCTGACGAAGGTCAGGCAGATGTCTTCTATACCGGCGCTATGTAAACCAATAAATACTCGACCATCGGTTACGACGGCGTAGTGGTAGTCATAGATATCACCAACAGCACACTCCTGAAAACCCAGCAATCGGTACCATTCCAGCGACTCACGGATGTCGCGAACAGGCATACTAAGCTCGAGAAAACGACCAAAAATATTCATGACTGACTGTCGGGGGTGGCTATAAGTGGGTAAATAATGCCACAGATTCCGGGTCTATGAATGTGTCGCTCCGCTCGGAACGAGCCATGGTTCCTAGTTTGGCAGGGGCATATTCGTTATGCTTGTACCACCTGAAATACGCTGTTCGCAAGGGTAAAAAAATGTCCGACGAGTATCTTGGTGAGAATCTGATTTTTATAATTTCGCAGCCGCGTTCTGGCTCGACCTTATTACAGCGCATGCTCTCTGGGAATAAGGATATTAAAACTTCTGCCGAGACATGGCTGATGCTTCATCCTTTGTATGCTTTGCGCAGCGAAGGTATTACCACAGACTATGGTGCCCGCTGGGCTGCACTCGCATTAAATGAGTTTCTGGATAACTACACTGACGGCGCATCGGTGCATGACTCAGCTGTGCGTTCCTGGGCAAAAGTCTTTTATGAAAATGCTTTGGAGCATGGTAAAGGTCGGATATTTATCGATAAGACGCCACGCTATGCAATGATTCTTCCAGAGTTGTTGCGGCTGTTTCCTAAAGCCCGCTTTATATTTCTGCTGCGTAACCCAATGGCAGTTTTGTACTCTGAACTGAACAGTTTCGTTAAAGACGACTTCAACATGTTGTCTGAATTCCGCACAGACCTTCTGGATACTCCCGAGCAGATACTTACCGGCATTAGGCAGCTTGGTGATGCCGCTATTATTGTGCGTTACGAAACCCTTGTTACCCACCCTGAAGTGGAAATGAAAAGGCTTTGTTCGCAGCTGGATATCGAGTATTGCGATGCAATGCTCGATTATGGATCTACGCCAGCAGCGAAGGGCTTTATGACCGACCGGGTTGGTATCGGGAAGAGAACACGGCCCGTTGCCGACAGCATAGATAAGTGGAGGGGAATAGCTAAGGATCCGCAGCAGCTGCACTTTGCACAGCAGTACCTGATGGAGTTGGATCAAGACGTTCTGGCGGGGCTTGGTTATGATCATGATGAAATGCTGGCAGTGATTGGTACCGGCAAGGTTGACCCCAGGGGGCTGTACCCCTGGCGTCTGGCTATCAACCGTCAGGATGATTTCAGCATGCGTGATCGCTATGCCCATCGACGCTACCGTCGGCGCAAGGAAAAGGGTGTGGTTCTGGGCGCAATTGCCGCCGCCTATGATCTGCTGCGTCAAACCGGACGAAACTTAGCTAAGGCGTATAGCAGGATTCCCCGCTAGCCTTAGAAAAGCCCAGGGCTTAAAAAGTCGGTTAGTTCTTGTTTGGGGCTAAAAAGAGTTTTTGAGTCAATGCCTGACCGGACAATTGCATTCAGTACGTCAACCATCGGGACGCCCAGTTTACGTACGCGGTTTTTCTGGGCGAAAGAGCGTTGCCAACCTTTGCTAATAAAACGCTGTGTTTTGTTACTAAAGCTTTTGGCTCAGGCCGTTTGGGGTTCTTCTTTCCAGTTGAAAAGTACGGAGCGAAACCAGAAAAAGCCCAAGGTGCCAGAGGCTAGATTGGCAATAAATGCAGCCAGGAAAACGCCGAAAATACCGATCCACCAGGCCAGAAAGAATGCCATCGGAGCGTATACCACTATGGTTCGAGTAAGCGAGATCCACATTGCCGGTATCGGCTTGCCTATGGCATTAAATGCACTTACTGAAATCATGCCAATGCCCAGCCCTAGATAGCTCCATGGCACCATTCTCATATGCATGAGGGTGGCATTGGTTGCAGTCGGATCGTCGGTGAACGCAGCAGCAATATAGGGTGATAATGCGAACATCAGCACGGCAACTATCAGGCCATAGCCCAGCGCAAAGCGATAGGCAAAACGGATACCCTCTTTGACTCGGTCGTAGTTACCGCGCCCATAGTTTTGGCCGGTAAATGGAGCAATCGAGGCACTCAGCGCCATGATGCAGAGCATCGCTAGGCCTTCAATTCGTGATGCTATGCCAAAGCCGGCGACAGCCTCCTGACCAAAGGAGCTGATCTGCCAGGTGATAAATGCAGTCGTCATCGGTGCAATTAGGCTGCTTGTCATCGACGGAACGCCGATGTACATAATCTCTGTCCACGATGCCCACAGATGTTTCAAGTCTTCGATATTCAGACGAATGAGATGATCACGGAATACAACTATGCCGACCGAGGCCATCGCGGTTCCGATGTTGGCCATGACCGTCGCGATAGCCGCGCCTTCCAGACCCATGGCAGGAATGCCAAAAACATCCCAGCCGAAAATAAGAATCGGATCGAGAATAATATTCAGTATTGCTGCCATCGACATGATCTTGGCGGGCGTCTTTGCATCGCCGCTCGCACGCATCACAGAGTTGCCGATCATCGGAATGACCAGAAACATGCCGCCAAAGTAATAGATGGACATGTACTGCTCAATGAGCGGCAATGTTGTTTCATCGGCGCCCAGCAAGGTGAACAGCGGATAAATAGTGGTAAGCCCAAGGATGGTGACGCCTATGCCTAGGATTGCGGCCAGCATCATGGCGTGAGTTGCGATCCGCTGTACCTGACCAATGTCTTCTTTGCCGAAGAGCCTCGATACAATCGAAGAAACGCCTGTGCCGATACCCATCGCGATGGCGCCGACAATAAAGTTCACGGGGAATGTGAACGACATTGCCGCCAGCTCCAGAGTGCCAATTTGAGCCACAAAGTACGTATCGGCGAGTCCATAGGACATCAGCGCAATCATGCCAATCATAATGGGCAACATGAGCGACACAATTGATTTGCTGACCGGGCCTTCTGTCAGATTGACTCTGGATTTATTGGGTTTCATACGAATAGCCGGAGGAGTATCCGGGGGATTCTACCTCTGCGGTTTTCCTAATGTGGCGTTTATCTGTGGTTTTGTTCAAACTAGCAGCGAAGTTTGCGGTGCGCCCCAAGGGAGAGATCAATGAAGCTAGCGAGTTGCACGATGCAGGGACGAACAACATACGGTGTGGTTGTTAACAACGATTTACAGATTCCGAGCGATGAGTTCCTTAAGTATCATCCGGATCTCAAGTCTGTTCTCGCTGCAGGTGCTACGCAGGAGCTGTTGAGCGCTGTTGGTGAACGCGTAGCGCTGGATAAATTAAGTTTCGACCCACCGGTCACCCATCCTGAGAAAATTCTCGCAGTGGGCATGAATTACATGATGCACATTAAAGAGATGGGACGTGAGCCGCCTGCTTACCCGGCAGTTTTTATACGTTATCCCGACAGTCTCGTTGGGCATGGCCAGCTGCTGGTTCGCCCCCGGGTTTCTGAACAATACGATTACGAAGGTGAGCTGGCAGTAATTATTGGTAAGCCCGCGCGGTATGTTGCTGCTGCCGAAGCGCTAAGCTATGTGGCTGGCTACACCTGTTTGAATGATGGGTCGATACGTGATTTTCAGCGCCATGGCTCGCAGTTTACTCCCGGCAAAAATTTTCCATGCAGCGGTGCTTGCGGGCCATGGATGGTGACGGCCGATGAAATTCCTGATCCGTCAGTGCTCGAGTTAACAACGCGTCTGAATGATGCAATTGTGCAGCAGTCACCGATTAGCGATATGCGTTTTAGCGTTCCCGATATTATTGCTTACTGCTCAACCTTTACCACGTTGCAGCCGGGGGACATCATTACTACCGGCACGCCAGGGGGCGTTGGTGCCGGGAGATCTCCGCCGGTGTGGTTGCGCCAGGGAGACCGAATCTCAGTTGAGATCAATGGTATTGGCGTACTTAAAAATGAGGTTGCCGACGAAGCTATATGATAGCCAGGCCGGGTTAAACCCTCATCTTCTTTACGGACTCTTCCAGCTTGCACATTTCTGCAGTACTGCTGGTATAGCCCTTCATATCGTGCAGCAGTCCATCGGTAAGGCGATAGACCCAACCATGTACCGAGAGAGTTTGACCTCGCGCCCAGGCGTTTTGCACGATATCTGTTTTGCAAACATTCAACGCTTGTTCGATCACATTGATTTCACACAACCGATCGTGTTTAAGCGCTTCGTTGCTGATTGCTGCGAGCGATTTTTCGTGATTATCGCGAATATCACCAAGGTGTTTGAGCCAGCCGTCGATTAGGCCCAATGATTCGTGGCGCAATGCCGCAAGCACGCCGCCGCAACCGTAATGACCGCACACAATAATGTGCTCGACCTTTAATACGTCTACTGCGTACTGCATAACTGAAAGGCAGTTTAGGTCGTTCTTAACAACCAGATTAGCGACGTTACGATGCACAAACACCTGTCCGGGTTCCAGACCTGTAATTTGGTTGGCCGGCACCCGACTATCGGAACAGCCTATCCATAAAAATTTCGGGCTTTGTTGTTGCGCAAGGTGGGAGAAGAAACTCGGATTTTCTTTTTTGACCTTATCGGCCCAGGTTTTGTTGTTGTCCAGTAGTTTCTGAAGCGGATGCATTTTGATCCTTGTGGGTAAGTCGTAATCGCTACTATATAGGGTTCGCCACCTGCGACCAACAGCGTAATTTTTCAGCAAAACTCATCGCTGCCTGTCTCTTATACACATCTCCGAGCCCACGAGACAAGAGGCA
>CAJXQV010000071.1 GCA_913058165.1 uncultured Chromatiales bacterium
GATTGCCTCTTGTCTCGTGGGCTCGGAGATGTGTATAAGAGACAGATGTAAATGTTGTGCTGAAACTCAGTGTCGTTGACGAGGGTGGCAACGACTAAATACCCGACGGAGCCGTTGTTCAATGGTTGAGGTGGTCAGATGTATTCTGAAGGTCCGGGTCCAATGACCGATGAGCTTAACCGGCCACCGAGTTCCATTGAAGCTGAGCAGTGGCTGCTCGGCGGCATCATGCTCGACAATCTGATGTGGGAAAGTATTGATGGACGAGTAGGTCCGGATGATTTTTTCCGCACCGATCATCAGATTATTTTCAAAGCGATCAAAGCACAGGCTGACCTGAGTCAGCCTGTTGATCCGCTTACTCTTTCAGAACATCTCAAAAACCGCAATCAGCTGGAAGATGTCGGTGGATTTGCCTACTTAAGCCGCCTCGTCGCCGAAACCGCAAGCGCAGCCAATGTATTGGCTTATGCCGATATCATTCGTGATCGTGGCTTGCTGCGGCAGCTTATTCATGTGGGCAATGAGATTGCGCAGTCTGCTTATAATCCCGACGGACAAAGCCCTAAAGATCTTGTCGATTTTGCCGAGCGTAAAGTGTTCGAGATTGCGGAGAGTGGCAGCCGAGGTAAAGCGGGTTTTGTGTCGTTGGCCGATCGTTGCTCGGATCTTACCGACATGCTTGATGAGCGGCATCGCAAAGGCGATGCGGTTACCGGCTTACCTTCCGGCTACGATCGTTTCGATGCTATAACTCAGGGTCTTCAGCCCGGCGATCTGCTTATATTGGCCGCCCGTCCTTCTATGGGTAAAACCACACTGGCACTGAACATTGCTGAATACGCCGCGCTTAAGCCCGAGAAGCCGGTGCCAGTGGCTATTTTTAGTATGGAAATGTCCACTGATCAGCTGGCATTGCGCTTTATTTCGTCTTTGGGCCGTGTGCCCCAGGGCAGCTTGCGTAACGGCAAGTTCGGCGAACAGGATTGGTCACGCATCGGCACTGCGATTCGGCAGATGAGCAGTGCGCCAATTCATATCGATGATACGCCCGCGCTGAGCCCCAGTGAAGTTCGTGCGCGTGCCCGTCGCTTAAAGCGAGAGCACCCTGATTTAGGTTTAATTGTGGTCGATTACCTGCAGTTGATGCAGGTGCCAGGGTCTAACGAGAACCGTACCACTGAAATTTCTAATATCTCCCGTTCACTTAAATCCCTGGCTCGTGAATTGAATGTGCCTGTGATAGCACTCTCGCAGTTGAACCGCAGTGTTGAGCAGCGGCCCGACAAAGTGCCTATGATGTCCGACCTTCGTGAGTCGGGTGCTATCGAGCAGGATGCCGATCTTATTCTGTTTATCTATCGTGACGAGGTCTACAATAAAGAGACCGAGCGTAAGAACGAAGCGGATATCATTATAGCCAAGCATCGTAATGGTGAGCTGGGCAAATTTACTCTCACTTTCCTCGGACAGTTCTCTCGTTTTGAGAATTACATTCCCGAGCAGGACGTTGGTGGATTCAGGGTATGAGCCAAACGGCTGTTGCCTTAATCAATTCCTCTGCCATTCGGCATAACTTTCAGCTTCTAAAACAACGTGCGAAGGGTTGCCGGGTTATGCCGGTGCTCAAGGCTAATGCCTATGGTCATGGCATGGTGCAGGTCGCTCAGTTGCTTCCCGAAGCGGATGCCTTCGCGGTGGCTCGCGTGGGCGAGGGCATCAAACTGCGGTCTGCTGGTATCAGTCAGCGGGTGGTGGTGCTGGGCGGTTGCATCGATCAGGTAGAACTCGTCCAGGCATTGGAGCACCAACTGGATTTGGTTATTCACCATGAGAGCCAGTTGGCGTTGCTAGCAGACTACGATGGCGGGCGTAAGGTGGCTGTCTGGGTGAAAGTTGACAGCGGTATGGGCCGTCTTGGGTTTTCACCATCTGCGTTACCCGGTGTGCTAAGCGCGCTTGATGAGTCGCCTGTCGTAGCGGCTATAGAATGCATAATGACTCACCTTGCTTGTGCTGATGAAGCGAGCAATGAGATGACTCTGCGCCAGCTCGATTGCTTCAATAAAGCGTTGTCAGCAGCTGTCTCGACAGGACCCACTAAGTACAAAGGTGGCGTTAGCATTGCCAACTCCGCAGGTATTCTGCAGTGGCCAGAAACCTTGCAGTCATCAGAGAAAGTGAAATACACCGGCAGCAACTGGGTGCGCCCCGGGATATCGCTTTACGGCGTATCGCCGGTGGAAGGTATGTCGCCTGCTGAGTTTGATTTGATTCCGGCCATGACATTTTGTACCCGGTTGATTGCAGTGAAGGCATTAAAAGCTGGTGAGAGTGTGGGGTATGGTGCAGGTTGGGTCGCCGGTAAGGATTCGGTGATTGGCATTGCTGCAGTCGGTTACGGTGATGGTTACCCACGCGGCGTTGCAGCTTCTACCCCGGTATTTGTGCATGGTCAACGCGCACCTTTGGTGGGGGCGGTGTCCATGGATATGGTGGCTATCGATTTAAGTAATGTTCCCGATGCTAGAACCGGCGATGTGGTTGAGTTGTGGGGTGAGAACTTGCCTGTCCACGAAATTGCCATCGCTGCCGATACTATCGCTTACGAACTGCTCACTCAGTTGAGCCGGAGACCATTACGTGAGCTGGTCTAACAAGAAATGTTTTGCATAAAAAAGGCTCCCGATGGGAGCCTTTTTTATTCGGTCGGAGTTTAGCCGGTAAAGAAGCCGATCTTCACATCCATCAATTCAATAACATCATTGTCAGTAAGCGGCCGTGCCGGACCGGTGAGTGGCTCACCGTTAACCTTGGCTGATGGACCGCCAGGTTTGCAGTCGACCTGAACAATGTAATGGGCTTTGCCGCGTTTGGTAATCGCAATAACCTGCTCGCCGGGACGACCGAGGGTGGTCAGGGGTTTCTTGATTTCAATATCACGACCTGCCATTGAGCCGTTTAATACCTGCAGAGTTGCATTGGCAACCGCTGTGCCGCTGGCAGCAGTCGGGAGAGGCGGCGCATCGCTTGCATGATTCGCTGCACGGTTTGGCTGGTTAGTTTTGGCTGGCGCCTTATGCAAGGCTTCCGGTGAATTTTCGATAACAATGGTGCGGGCAAATTCATCGTAGTCGTCTTCTGCCGAAGCGGCGACAAACTTCAGTTGATGGTGACCCATGGTAATAACGTCATCATTTTGCAGCGCATGCTTCTTAACCAGCTTGCCGTTGACGTAAGTGCCATTGGTGCTGTTTAAATCCTCAAGGAATGAGTCATTAAGGATATTAATGATGAGTGAGTGATGACCACTGAGTGCCGGGTTGTCGATTCTGACGTCGTTATCCGGTAAGCGCCCGATGGTATAGCGCTCTTTGGTCATGTTGTATTCGGCCATTACCTGACCGCCGAGACTGAGTATTATGCGTGCCATATCAACACTTTATTAGCTTTTTGATCAGATTGAACAGGCCGGTATTCGCCGGAAATGGGGCTAATGCCTTTACTAGCATTACTGAAATATTATCTTTGCCGCCGTGTTGATTGCTGATTTTCACGAGTTGCTCAGCAACGCTTGAAAGACTAGCACTAAATGTGCTTAGAGTTAGATGAATCTCTTCATCATCTACCATGTCTGAGAGACCATCGGAGCAGACCAGGTAGATGTCGCCCGTTTCTACTTGAACCTCCTGTATTTCTACGTCAACGGTTATTTCTGCCCCAAGAGCTCGGGTTATATAGTTTTTGTTGGTTGATTGTTTCGCCTCCTCATGCGAATAAAAACCGCGGTCCACCAGTTCCTGTAACAGCGAGTGGTCGCGGGTAATGCGTTCCAGTTTGCTGTTACGCAGCCTATACAGTCGCGAGTCACCTACATGTGCAATGGATAGCCGGTTGTCACAGAAAATACCGGCGACTATGGTAGTGCCCATGCCCTGGCAGCCATCATGACTTTGCGCGGTCTGATGAATGATTTTGTTGGCGCGTGAAATAGCATCACGTAACACGATGGTTTGCCGCATTAAGCCAGTGTCGGTATGGCGCTCATAAGGTTTTTCGCGGGCACAGGCTTCTGTGGTCAGTTCATACACCGTTTTCACGGCGATGCCACTGGCCACTTCGCCTGCGTTGTAGCCGCCCATGCCATCAGCCAGCACAAACATTGCCATATCTTCATTTGAAGCGATGGCATCTTCGTTGTGATCGCGCACCCTGCCGGTGTCGGTTTTTGAGGCGAAAACAAATTTATTTTTCAGGTTCATACGATGCTCTTAATGATGGTCTATATTCGAACCTGTTTACTGCAGGCCAGCAACGCCAATGCCATTGCTTTGCCATTTGAAAAACGGTCTTGTGAGTTTTTCGCCATCGCCTTGGCCAATATTATATCAAGGCATTCTGGCAGGTCGGGTTTTACTTTAGTTATGCTTGGCGGTGCATCGTGAATGATTTTATCCATCAACTGTGGAATGGAATCTGCCCGAAACGGCGGTGCGCCAGTAAGCAGGTGATATAGGGTAACGCCCAGTGAATAAAGATCCGATAGGCCATCTACGTCACTGGCGGAGAGTTGCTCCGGCGACATATACGATGGTGTGCCGAGGATGATGCCGGTCTTAGTGCGAGCGGTGTCGGTCAATCTGGCGATACCGAAGTCGGTTACCTTCAGGCGGTCTGTTGCTGCGTCGTAGAGAATATTTGCGGGTTTAACATCTCTGTGGACAACACCTTGGCTGTGCGCGTAATCCAGCGCCTCGGCAGTACGTGCCATTAGCTGCATCACCCGAACCGGCGGTAAAAGTTTCTTTTTGTGGGCGTATTCAATAAGCGGCCTGCCTGAGAAATACTCCATTGTGAGGTAGGCAACATTGTTGTCTTCGCCAATATCATAGATCGCAACAATATCCGGGTGGTTAAGCCGTCCCGCTGATTCGGCTTCACGCAGAAATTGTTTGCGGGCCTTTTTTAATTCGCTTTCATCGAACTCATCGGCCAGGGCAATAGTTTTGATGGCGACTTTGCGCTGAATTTTAGAATCAATGCCGAGATAAACCGTCGACATGGCACCACGGCCTAGCGTCTTGGTGATCTGGTAACGTCCCAGCTTATTGCCGTCCCCGGAACTCTTGCCCGTCTTTATTTTGCGGGTCTCAGTCTGCGCATTTCGCCTATTACTGGCGCCGGAAATGCGACGCAGCTTTTCACCTACATCCATGTAATTGGGGTCGACTTTGGCGAGATGCCTCAAGGCATTTTCCGCTTTGGCGAATTCACGGGTTTGCTCGCACTGCAAAGCTATATCGTAGATTTTGCGTTTATTGACGGCGTTGGGTTGTTCCTGTCGCAGCATTGAGAGCTGAATGTCCAGCGTGTCGCTTGCAGTTTCCGCCATGAGTGTCTTAATGCCAATATCACGACGGTGTCGCCGGCCGCGGTTGACGCCACCAATACCGGCAATTAGGAATACAGCGACTGTTACATAGAGTGAGGTGCTCGCAAGTTGCATCCAGATAAGTTGTTCGGTAATCAGCCAAGCCTCAAGCATCATTAGAATGACACCAATCGATAAACCCACAGTGAGTCCGGCGACCCAACCCATGCGCGGTAAAATGGTAAGGCAGACGGCAACAAGAGCCACGAGCAGCAGAGTTTCTGCGATAGGGAGCCAGTCGGGACGGGTAATGTAGTTGCGTTGTAACAAATTCGACAGGCTCATTGCAGTCATTTGCAGAGGGGTCATTCTATCGGCGATCGGGGTGGCATAGCCCGGCATGCCGGTGTGTTTCGCCTCACCGATGAGCACAATTTTATCCCGCACACTTTCTAATATTTCGGGGTTAGCAATGACTTCGTTGTAGCCGATGGTGAAGAGGCTGTAATCCGGGTAAAACTGGTTGAAAACACTAAAACCGTTATCAGTGCCGATGACCTGACGGTTCAGCAGAATGCGTGTATCGGAGTCAACGCTGACAGCTGCTCGTTCTACTGAGGCCAGGGTAGCCAGAGCCAATGATGAGTGCAGAGCGCCATTCGCATTAATCAACAGATTCGATGACCGGACGACGTCGTCATCATCCGGGTAGAAGCTGGCGAAGCCAACACCATTAACCGACTTGCATATATCTTGAATCGGCATAACGATGTTTCGTGAGCGGCGCAACTCTGCCACATCGATATCGCCAATGCTGGCATTGAACTTATCGCATGCTGGGGTCTCCTCGCTACTGCTGGAATAGCTGTCGGTGAGCTCAGCTGCGAGAATAATGTTGTTGATACTCTGGTAGCCGGCCAGAGTCTTTTCACGTGCGTGGTAGCGGGCTTTTAGAAGAGGCAGGTCGCGCGTTAACGGGTTAACGTCGATGTCATCAGTTTGATTCGCGTGTGCCTGAAGAGCTTCGATAGCTATAATTTGTTTCTTACTGGGTGCTTCTGGAAAGTGTAAGGGCTGAATCTGTCTCTTATACACATCTGACGCTGCCGACGATCTACTCTGTGTAGAT
>CAJXQV010000072.1 GCA_913058165.1 uncultured Chromatiales bacterium
GATCTACACAGAGTAGATCGTCGGCAGCGTCAGATGTGTATAAGAGACAGCTAGCGGACTGCGCAAACTCTCACCAATAAAATCGTGAAGTATTAGGCCAGCAAGCCCCACAGGAATGGTGGCGATCAAAATCG
This sequence comes from uncultured Chromatiales bacterium, assembly GCA_913058165.1. Lineage (GTDB taxonomy): Bacteria > Pseudomonadota > Gammaproteobacteria > Steroidobacterales > JABIQA01. The sequence goes on from CAJXQV010000072.1 coordinate 135, forward strand.
CCCAGCCCAAACGAGCATTCGCTTCACCATTGTCGATGGTGGCTGCCCTGCCCACCAATGAGGCAAACCACGCACGCAGTATTTCCAATACCTCATGACGAAAATACCAGAGCACCGCAGACAGGGTGCCAAAGTGCACGGCCACATCAAAAGCCAGCCCCTGATCCGGCCAATCAAAAAACTGCGGCACAAGAATAAGGTGTGCAGAACTGGAGATCGGCAGAAACTCGGTTAAGCCCTGCACTAACGCCAATAAAACGGTCTCGATCCAACCCACAGCAAGCCCTGCTCAATAGAAATACAAATAATGGTGTGGCGACTTTACCGCAAATAGGGAAGGACATGCATCTTGGAGAACGCCCTTTTTCCCGCCCCTACAAATTTACTCGCAGATCACGCCCCTGAAATCCTGTGGACGGCAAAACATCGTCTGTGGTCAACAGCATTACTTTAAAGACCTCGCCCATTTCACCGGGCAAGGTCAACTTCTGCACCTGTGCAGACATCTGGGCGTTATTAACTGCTGAGTCTGTCTGCCGCAGCTCAAGCTGCGCCGTGATTCCGCTGTGTAACAAAAAATGCGCCTGAGTTGTATACGCAGCGACGTTTAACCCGGCCTGCAAAGCTGCCTCGCCGACACGCGTAAAATCCACCCATGCCGTGATGTCCTGAATACCCGGATACAACAATGGATCGTTGTGCACATGATGACGGTAGTGACAGCGCAAGGTGCCATCACTGCGCTCAGCAGAGTAAAACTCTGCTTGGGGCAACCCGTAATCGATAAGAAATACAGCACCCTTATCCAAAAAGCCACCCAGGCTATGAATAAGCCCGGATGCGGCGAAACACACTTCGGAACGATAACCGACCGGTAAATCAACCATCGAGGCAAGCCGGCCTGTAAATTCCTTTAGCGCACCTTTTACTGGCCGCGAAGCAACCGACAACCCCGCACCTTCCTGGCTAATACCCAATTCAACAGCACCTGAACTCCCAAGCTCAAAACGCGATACCGGCAGCGCATCCAGAACCTCATTAGCCACAATCACGCCGCTGAAACCCTTTTCAGGCAGGCTATCCAGCCAGACTACCCGATCCAATAGGTCAGGAACCCGCTGCAGCAGCAGATGGTGCTGGCGCTCACGCAGATCGGGCGATGGCTCAAGAATCAAGTAACGCTGAGGCAGCTCTTGCAAACGCTGCAACTCCAACAGCATGTCTGCCGCCATCAGGCCACTGCCTGCACCCAGTTCCAACACAGTGCGGCAGCCGGTTTGAACCAGCACTTCCGCGACCTGCCCCGCGAGGCATGCTGAAAACAGTGCTGAGATCTCAGGTGCGGTGACAAAATCACCCTGCTCGCCAAACTTAGCGGCACCGGCCTGATAGTAGCCAAGGCCAGGTGCATATAACGCCAAACGCATGTACTCACTAAATGACAACCAGCCGCCAGCAGCAGCAATCTCTTGCTGAATCAGCGCCACCAGTCGAGCGCTATGCTCAGTTGCCGGCAAATCGGGGGCGGGTAATTGGTTGGACATGCTCACTAGTGTAATCTTACCCTCAACTAGAACTTAACCCTGCATAGAACAAAAGGCATTGAATTGACTACTCCTGAGACTAACCTGAACGGCAAGTGGGCACTTATTACCGGTGCGGGAAAGCGGCTTGGCGAATGCATGGCCAGAACGCTGCATCAGCACGGTGCAAGTATCGCTATTCACTACCGCAGCTCGGAAAAACCAGCACAGGAACTCGCTGATTCACTCAACGGTTTGCGTGCGGGCTCCGCATTTACTGCTCAAGCTGATCTATTGAATATCGATGAACTCAACGCCCTGGTTAAAACAGTTACTGATAAAACCGGTCAACTCGACATTCTAGTCAACAACGCCTCATCGTTTTACCCCACACCGCTCGGCACGGTTACCGAAGCCCAGTGGCATGACCTGATTGGCAGTAACTTAAAGGCCCCGCTATTTCTGGCTCAGGCGGCGCTGCCATTTTTGCGCGCTACCCACGGCGTCATCATCAACATTGTCGACATACATTCACAACGACCATTGAAAGACCACACGGTATACGGCCCCTCTAAAGCCGCGCTCGCTATGTTAACCAAGACGCTGGCCAAAGATCTGGCACCGGAAGTCCGGGTGAATGGTGTTTCTCCGGGCGCTATTTTGTGGCCGGACGAAGGCATGCCCGAAAAGATTGCGGAAACGATCATCAAGCAAGTGCCGATGAAACGCGTTGGTGACCCTACCGACATTGCCCGTACAGTGCTCTTCCTGGTGAAAGATGCACCCTATATAACGGGGCAAATTATTGCGGTAGACGGCGGCAGGTCCGTCGGCTGGTAAAAGACCGCTGCGGCGCAGACTAAAGCTTAATAGGCTCTACAGTCATAGGGCTCGCCGACTGATCGAAGGCTGTCCAGAGCTCTGCCATAGTTTTGCCATTAAGCGGATGACGAAAGCCAGGGGCAATCTCAGCCAATGGGCCTAAAACAAAAGCGTATTTATCGATATCGTCGCGCGGCACTCTGAGCGCAGGGTCGGTATCAACCAGATCGCCATACAGCACCATATCGAGATCTAAGGGACGCGAGACAAAGCCATGCTGATCTTCACTGCGACCCGCCTCGTGCTCCAGCTTAGTCATGACTGCCGCGCAATCATGCGGCGAGCGCTCAGTGGTAAAACCAATAATCAAATTAAGAAAATCATCGCCACTGAAACCGGCCGATGCGGAGCGATACACCGTCGATAGCTGCAGATCGCCAAATTCCCTCTGCAATAGCATCGCCGCCAAACGCACATTAACTGCAGCATTAATATTACTGCCAACACTGACAAAAACCTGCGCAGACATATCAGTCTCTACTGCCACGCTCAACCATCACACCCACTTCGCGCGAATGCTTGACAGCACCCGGCTTGCTCACGCGAACCCGGACCCACGGAACTTTGTACACGGTCATGACATGACCAGCGACACGGTCGGCAAGCGTCTCTACCAACTTAAACCGCCCCTCCTTCACTAAACTCGTAACTGTTTGGGAAACCGACTTATAGTCAACACAGTGCTCAATATCTTCTGTTTCTGCGGCCTTTGCTACATCCGTGCCAATATCGATATCGATATTCACCGTCTGAGGCATCTTCCGCTCCCAACCCCAAATGCCAATTATGCATTCGATCTCAAGATCTCTGATGAAGACAATATCCATACCTTTAAACCTTCAAGGCTCCCCGCGGAACCGCTGCGCTAAATGACAGGTAGTTGATCAAGTGCCCATCGAGCATTAGCCACCACTCCTGCTGCGGCAGGCTGCCCTGAACCTATGCGTTGCGCTCCGGCGAAAGCCACCATAGCCCCATTGTCGGTACAGTACTCAGGCCTCGGATAAAACACCCTGCAACTGCGCTTCGCTAGTTCCGCTGACAGATCGGCACGCAGTTTTTTATTTGCACCAACACCACCAGCAACAACCAGTGTTTTATACCCTGTGTGTTTCAAAGCTCGGATAGATTTAGCAACCAGCGTTTCTACAACAGCGCACTGAAACGAGTTCGCCAAATCTGCTTTAGTGGATTCATCCAGAGCACCCGCAGACTCGAGTTCACGCACCTTGAGCATAACGGCTGTCTTTAAACCGCTAAAACTGAAATCGAGACCCGGCTTTTTTAACATCGGGCGCGGCAGATTAAATTTATCGATACTGCTCTGCTCAGCCAATGCCGCTAGCGCGGGGCCGCCCGGGTAAGGCAGGCTGAGTAACTTGGCCGTTTTATCGAAGGCTTCGCCCGCGGCGTCGTCTAAAGATTCACCGATCAATGTGTAATCGCCGGGTGCCGCAACATCCACCAGCAAAGTATGGCCGCCGGAAACCAACAAGGCCACAAACGGAAAACCCGGGCTCTGATCTTCCAGCATAGGGGCTAACAAGTGGGCCTCCATATGATGCACTGGAATCGCGGGTATTCCCCAGGCCATCGCCAGCCCGGTAGCCACCGTGCCACCAACCAATACTGCACCAATCAACCCAGGCCCTGCGGTATACGCAACCGCATCGAGCTGTGCTCCGACAATGCCGGCCTCAGCCAGCGTTTGATCAACCAGCGGCAATAATTTGCGAATGTGATCCCGTGAAGCCAGCTCCGGAACAACGCCACCATAAGGGGCGTGGAGCTCTATCTGACTGTACAAGCAGTGCGCCCGGATGCCCTGCTCGGTGTCATAAATAGCCACACCGGTCTCGTCGCAGCTGGTTTCAATTCCTAGTACTAGCACGTAATTCCTCGGATCCTGATAGGTTTGGCAGGCTGGTGGGTGGACCCTGCCCCGCAGTGGTGCGGAGCAAGTGTCTCATAATTTTGCAATTTTACGGGCTGCGGGGTATATTTTCGCCCCCGCCAGCACAAGGGCTGGCTTTTTTGTCCCGATTTTTGTTGAGGAATATAAGTGTGCCAAGCGTACGCATAAAAGAAAACGAGCACTTTGATGCAGCACTGCGTCGATTTAAACGATCCTGCGAGAAAGCCGGAATTTTGTCTGAACTGCGTAGCCGCGAGTTCTATGAGAAACCCACCCAGGAACGTAAACGTAAAAAAGCTGCTGCTGTTAAGCGTCAGCTGAAGCGTGATTCCCGAGAAACCAACCGTAACGTCCGTCTGTACTAATTCGGCTCACGCTGATTAGAACAGCTGCGTTACGAAGTGCAATTGCTCTAAGAGCAATTGCACTTCGGTAGATGCACAGAAGCCCCTATCCGATGTCCCTTAAAGATCAAATCAAAGCTGACATGAAAGACGCTATGCGCGCCGGAGAAAAGGAGCGCTTAAGCGTTATCCGAATGTTGCTCGCTTCGATTCAACGGCGGGAAATTGATGACCGCAAAGATCTTGATGATGTCGAAATACTGAGCGTCATCGAGAAGCAGGTCAAACAACATCGGGATTCCGCTACCCAGTTCAAAGACGCTGGTCGCGATGAGCGCGCCGACGCAGAACTTGCCGAAGCTGGCATGCTGTTAGGGTATCTGCCAGCCCCGCTTAGCGATGATGAAATCAACGCTTTAATTGATCAGGTTATTGGCGAGACCGGTGCCTCAGGCATGCAGGATATGGGCAAGGTCATGGGCATTATTAAAACGAAAGCTCAGGGTCGCGCAGACATGGGCTCATTAAGCGGAAAAATCAAAGCCCGCCTCGCCGGCTAAATACCCCAGGCACCCTATACCTTTGCTCGAACCGCCTAAAAGGCGCAAAGAGTCACGAAATCATTGCGGGAAAACCGCCAACGTAGACTCGGAGCCAGTCTGAGCTTATTCTGCTGCATGTCTGTTTGAAAGCTATGATGCACCTGCCCGAACAGGCCTGCTAATAACAATAACTGCGACAGCATCTAATAAGGGCAGCTCTTAACAAGCCAATGGCCGGACTCATACCACAGGATTTTATCGACGAACTGCTAAGTCGCGCCGATCTCAGCGAAGTGGTTGGCAATCGTGTGGCGTTGAAAAAGGCTGGCCGGGAGTACAAAGGCTGCTGCCCATTTCATAATGAAAAAACGCCATCTTTCACCGTAAGCCCAGACAAGGGCTTCTACCATTGCTTTGGCTGCGGCGCGCATGGCTCGGCTATACGCTTTCTCATGGATCACGACAAAATGGAATTTGTCGAAGCCATCGAAGAACTGGCGCAAATGGTCGGCGTCGATGTGCCTCGTGACACCAGCAGCAATGAACAACCGGTTCAATCCAATGCGCCGCTGTACGATCTGCTTGGCGAGGTCGCGAAGTTCTACCAGCAACAACTCAAACAATCACCAGTTGCAGTGGACTACCTCAAAGCCCGGGGGCTAGATGGCGAAACTGCACAGAGATTTCTGATTGGCTTCGCCCCACCCGGATGGGACAGCCTGCTCAAACACCTCGGCGAAAAAAGCACCAACCGGGAATACCTGCTCACTACCGGCATGTTGATTCGCAAAGACGATCGCGTGTATGACCGCTTCCGCGAACGGGTGCAGTTTCCTATCCGCGATAGTCGCGGGCGAGTTATCGGCTTTGGCGGAAGAACGCTGGATGGCAGCGAGCCGAAATACCTCAACTCCCCCGAAACACCTGTGTTCCATAAAGGCCGGGAACTCTATGGCTGTCTCTTATACACATCTCCGAGCCCACGAGACAAGAGGCAATCTC
>CAJXQV010000073.1 GCA_913058165.1 uncultured Chromatiales bacterium
TGCCTCTTGTCTCGTGGGCTCGGAGATGTGTATAAGAGACAGATTCATAACCCGAGTTACGACAAGCTGTTTCAGGAAGAAACGGCCCCCAGTCTGACCGGTTATGACGTAGGGTACGTTACCGAGTCAGGTGCTGTTTCTGTCGATACGGGCATCTTTACCGGTCGCTCACCGAAAGACAAATACATCGTCAAAGATGACGTCAGTCGTGACACTATCTGGTGGGCCGATCAGGGTAAGAATGACAACAAGTCAATTGAACTGGATGTCTGGGTTGATCTGCAAAATCTTGTTGTTGAGCAGCTCAGCGGCAAACGTTTATTTGTTGTTGATGCCTATTGTGGCGCCAACGTTACCACCCGTTTGTCAGTTCGCTTTGTTACCGAAGTTGCATGGCAGGCTCACTTCGTCACCAACATGTTTATCCGTCCGACTGCCGAAGAACTAAAAACCTTCGAACCCGATTTCATGGTGTTGAATGGTGCCAAGGTGACCAACCCTGATTGGCAAAAACACGGCCTGAATTCTGAAAATTTTGTTGCCTTTAACCTCACAGAAAAAATGCAGCTAATCGGCGGCACCTGGTATGGGGGCGAAATGAAGAAGGGTATGTTCGCCATGATGAACTACCTTTTACCACTTCAGGGTATCGCTTCTATGCATTGTTCGGCCAATGTTAGTGCAGACGGCGATACCGCAATTTTCTTCGGTCTGTCAGGCACAGGTAAAACCACATTGTCGACCGATCCTAAGCGTCAGTTGATTGGTGATGATGAGCACGGTTGGGATGACCATGGTGTATTTAACTTTGAAGGTGGTTGCTACGCAAAAACGATTAACCTGAGTGCTGAGGCAGAGCCTGATATCTTCCATGCGATTAAGCGTGATGCATTGTTAGAAAACGTTGCTGTCGATGCCAAAGGCAAAATCGATTATGACGATGGCTCAAAAACTGAAAATACCCGTGTTTCTTATCCGATTTATCACATTGATAATATCGTTAAGCCGGTTTCTAAAGCCGGTCATGCAACCAAGGTTATTTTTCTCACTGCTGATGCGTTCGGTGTATTGCCCCCGGTTTCTAAGCTGACGCCGGAGCAAACCCGTTACTACTTCCTCTCTGGTTTTACAGCCAAACTGGCGGGTACTGAGCGAGGTATTACTGAACCGACACCAACATTTTCTGCCTGCTTCGGAGCTGCGTTCCTCACGCTGCACCCTACACAGTATGGTGAAGTGCTGACTAAGCGCATGAAGGCTTCTAACGCTACTGCATATTTGGTTAACACCGGTTGGAATGGCACGGGCAAGCGTATTTCCATCAAAGATACCCGCGGTATTATCGATGCAATCCTAGCCGGCGAGTTAGAAGGTGCGGAGACCAAGAACCTCCCGGTCTTTAACCTTGAAGTACCAACAGCTTTGCAGGGTGTTGATACCGGAATTCTGGATCCGCGTGATACTTATGCCGATGCAGCTGAGTGGGATGCCAAGGCAGCCAAGCTAGCCAAGATGTTTGTTGAGAATTTCGATAAATACACCGATACCGCCGAAGGTAAGGCATTGATTGCTGCAGGTCCTGCCGTTTAATCGGGGCTGTTTAAGCCAATAGGCTGAGTGAAAAAGGGTGCATCTGCTGAAGCGCCCTTTTTTTATGACCGGGTTTAGTGGGTTAAGCAGATGCTCGACGCTGTGTATGGGGTTAAACGGGTGTTGCATGACAACGATACGGACTACGTTAGCATGCGCTGCATGATGTTGAGGAAGCAGCGCTCCATGCCGTCAATCTCATCCACCCGCATGCATTCGTTGGGTTTATGAATAGTCGCGTTGCTTACGCCGAGCTCAACAACCTGAGTTCCGGTGGGCGCAATAAAGCGTCCGTCCGAAGTTCCGCCGCTGGTAGAGAGTTCCGGGTCAATGCCGGTGTTGGCTTTCACCGCAGCACAGACAGCTTCCACCAGTTCGCCACCTTCAGTGATAAACGGCTCGCCTGACAGATGCCACTCGAGGCTGTATTTGAGTTGATGCTTGTCAAGAATAGCCTGGATGTGGTCCTGCAGTTGCTGGTGAGTCCAGACCGTCGAGTAGCGGAAGTTAAACCGGGTGTAGAGTGATCCCGGCGTAACGTTCGGGGCGCCGGTGCCGCTTTCTAATTGCACCACCTGAAAGCTGGTTGGCGGAAAGAACTCATTGCCATTATCGAGCTCGGTGGCATAGATCTCATTAAGTACCGGGGCAAATTCCTCAATCGGGTTGTTGGCCAGATGCGGGTAGGCAACGTGCCCCTGAACACCATGCACAGTGAGCATGCCCGACAAAGAACCACGACGACCCACCTTAATGGCATCGCCGAGTACGGTGGTGCTTGAGGGTTCGCCGATAACGCACCAGTCAATTTTTTCGCCGCGAGCACTAAGTTTCTCGATGCACATTTTGGTGCCGGCGCGAGCGCGACCTTCTTCGTCGCTGGTAATTAGAAAGGCCAATGTGCCTTTGTGATTAGGGTTTTCGGTAACGTAGCTGACTGCTGCATTTACCATGGCGGCAAGCGCGCCCTTCATGTCGGCGGAACCCCGACCGTAGAGCATGCCATCTTCAATGATGGGATCGTAAGGATCGCGCTCCCAGGTTTCCGCAGGTCCGGGTGGGACCACATCGGTGTGCCCGGCAAAGCAAAGTATGGGGCCTTCGCTGCCATGGCGTGCCCAGAAGTTGCATACAGGGTCATAGTCTTCTTCGGTGAACGCCATATCTTCAATGTCGAAACCCGCATTCCGCAGGCGCTCGATCATCAGCTCCTGGCAGCCTTCATCTGCAGGGGTCACGGATGCCCGGCGGATTAACTCGCGCGCGAATTCAATAGTGTCACTCATAATACCTGTCAGGCCTTTTTGAAAATGCTGTTGTAGGAGGCTTCGGTAAAGCCGTTGTAGATGCCTTTGTCAGCAACCAATACCGGTCGCTTTAGCAGTGTAGGGTGAGCCAGCAGCAACGCTATTGCATTGCCTTCGTTTAGCGAGTCGCGTTCGGTTTCGCTTAGACCCTTCCACGTGGTGCTGCGTTTGTTGACCATGGTTTCCCAGCCGAGCGCATTTTGCCATAAGCGCAATGTGCTTTCGCCGAGCGGGCTTTCACGAACATCAAATTGCTGATGTTTAATGCCGTTAGCGGCAAGCCACTTGCTGGCCGCACGGCACTTGTCACAATTTTTTAGTCCGTAGAGTTTTATCATTACTCAGTCCTACTTATTCGGAGCGGAGCAGATCGTTGATTGCGGTTTTAGAGCGGGTTTTTTCATCCACCTTTTTCACAATAATTGCTGCATACAGGCTGCAGTTGCCCGTGCTGGAGGGCAGGCTGCCTGGCACCACGACGGAACCTGCCGGTACGCGACCGTAAAAGACCTGATCGGTTTCACGATCATAAATGCGGGTGCTTTGACCAATGTAAACACCCATGGAAATTACCGCGCCGTCCTCCACAATAACGCCTTCAACAATTTCCGAGCGTGCGCCGATGAAACAGTTGTCACCGATAATGGTCGGGCCTGCCTGAATGGGTTCGAGTACTCCGCCAATGCCGACACCACCCGATAGATGCACGTTTTTACCAATCTGCGCGCAACTGCCGACGGTAGCCCAGGTGTCAACCAGCGTGCCGCTGTCGATGTATGCGCCGATATTGGTGTAAGACGGCATTAGCACAACATTGGGCGCAACATAGGCGCCACGACGCACCTGTGCGTCGGGAACCACACGAATACCAGCCTGTGTGTATTCTTTCTGACCCCAGCCAGCAAATTTTAACGGCACTTTGTCGTAATAGGTGGTGTGACCACCGTCGATGGGTTGGTTCTTTTCAATACCGAAGTACAGCAGTACGGCTTTCTTCAGCCATTGGTTAACCTGCCAATCGCCATCAACTTTCTCTGCAACTCTGGCTTCGCCGCTATCGAGCATATCGATAGAGCTGCGAACTGCGTTTTTGATGTCGGCATCTGCATTGGGCAGGTCTAAGGATGCGCGATTGTCAAAAGCTTCATTAATAATTTTTTCCAAGCTGTTCATAAGTTGCTTACCGTCTTTAATTGGGTTGTGAGTGTTGTGCCCTATGGCCGCCGTCTTGCCTTTGCGACCGGTGAGCCGAGAATTTCGTGTCTATGATAAATGTTTTCGGTGGGGTTGGGGTGGGACTGAACGCATCAATCCAAACTCAGCGCCTAGTCGAGAGCTTTAATGATCCCTTCCCGCAGCGCAGCGCAAGCCGCTTCATCCAGCGGCGGACCGGCTTCCGATACGATATAGAAGGTATCTTCGGCGCGTTCGCCAACGGTCATGATCTTTGCCGCCTGAATAAGTGCCGTGTGGGTTCGCAGGGCCTTGCCTATGCTGCTGAGCAGGCTCGGACGGTCGCTTGTGACAATCTCCATGACTGTGCGGTTGTTTGCTGCGTCATTGGTAAAGTCCACGTGAGTAGGGATAGAAAACATCCGCGCCTGCCTCAGTGCTCTGCGGGTGACCTCCGGTGTTTCTTCATCGGCGTTGTTCGCAATGGCTGTGGCCAGTCGCCGTAACAGGGGCTTGTGGCGGAAAGGCTCAATAGGCTTGCCCCCATGATCGAGCAGCATATAGACTGAAATGCTGTAGTTATTAGGTAAACGAATAATACGGGCGTCAACGATGTTGTAGCCGAGCTCAGCTAGAATCGCTGTGGTAATAGCAAAGGTGAACTGTTGCTGGTCGGTGTAAAGAAAGACAGATGTTCCAGCAACATCCTTCTCGTTTTTTACGTCAGCCTTATAACCCTGTTCAAGTACCTCGGTGCTGGTAAGAAGAATGGTGTGGGAGACAATTTCCTCAGGGCGGAAACGCAGGAAGTATTCTTCGCCCAGGCCGGCCCACACTGCCAGCACCTTGTTTTCCTCGACGCCTTTGGCAATGAGTTTTTTTAAGGCCACTGCTTGTTTTTCCTGGAGCAGTTCGTCTTTGTCGATGGGGTTGGTTAGTCCGCGCTGCAGGGCGCGTCCGGTAGATTCGTAAAGTTCCTGGAACAGTTGAGCCTTCCACGAGTTCCATAGCTTTGGATTAGTGGCGCGAACATCAGATACGGTATGCACATACAGGTAGTCAAGGTGCGCTTGATCGCCCACGTAGTTGGCAAATTCGGACACCACATCCGAGTCGCTAATGTCTTTTTTCTGGGCTGTGATGGATAATTTCAAATGGCCCTTTACCAGCCACGACACCAACCTCGAATCGTAACGACTTAAGCCGTGTTCGAGACAGAAGGTTTCTGCATCGACAGCGCCCAGTTCTGAGTGATCGCCGCCACGACCTTTAGCGATATCATGAAACAGCCCGCCAAGATATGAAATGAGCGGGTTCTCAATGCGTTGCATGATCTCGCTGCAATCGGGCAGCTCATGATCAAAACGGCTGAGCGCGAGCCGCCGTAGATTACTCACTACAAACAGGGTGTGCTCGTCGACAGTGTAGGCGTGAAAAAGATCGTATTGCATGCGTCCGACAATGTTGCCGAAAGCGGGAATATATCGACCGAGTACGCCGTAGAGGTTCATTCGGCGAAGTTCGTGAGTGACCCCCTCGGGAGCCTGAATAATGGCTAGAAACAGTTGATGATTTTTCGGGTTACGGCGGAAGTCATCATCAATCAGGTTCAGATGGCGGCGCACCAGCGCAATGGTGTAAGCGCTTACACCGTTAATGTCAGGATGCTGTTGCAGCAATAAAAATAGCTCGAGCAGTGCTGATGGGTGTTGCTCGAATACACCTTCATGCCTGATTTGTAGAAAGCCGTTGCGGACCTCGAAGTCATCGTTAATCGCGGTAGCCATTGCCCTCGGGTTCATCAGAATGGCTTCTTGGAACAATTGCAGCAGCATTTCGTTCAGGCGACTCAGGTCCATTACCGTGCGGTAGTAGCGTTGCATGAATTGTTCAACAGCCAGGCTTTCCTGTGTGTCTGCGTAGCCGAATATGCTCGCTATTTTTGTTTGGTAATCAAACAGCAGACGATCTTCCCTACGTCCAGTGAGCGCATGCAATGCAAACCGGATACGCCACAGAAATTCGCGGCCCTCACGCAGTAGGCCAAGCTGTGCCGGCGTGAGAAATTGTTTGGCCACGAGGTCCTCAAACTTGCTCGTGCCGAAGTGACGCCGAGCAACCCAGACAATGACCTGTATGTCGCGGAGTCCTCCCGGACTGCCTTTGATATTGGGTTCCAGATTGTAGGCGGTATCATTACTGTCTCTTATACACATCTCCGAGCCCACGAGACAAGAGGCAATCTCGT
>CAJXQV010000074.1 GCA_913058165.1 uncultured Chromatiales bacterium
GAATCAACTCGTCGCGTTCGGCAAGTGTTCCGCCAAGTTGTTGATCAGCAAGACGCAGTTCATCTTCTAAGCTGCCGATGTAAGCGCGACTTTCTGTAAGTAGGTTTTGCAGGCCTATTGCCCACGTGTTTGAATTGTTGATATGGTCAGCAATGCTATCTGCTGTGGCATCCCAGCCGTTGAGCGGTTCGTAATCGAGGCCCGCAGCGGCATTGATTTTTAGCAGCCGATCTTCCCAGATCAGCAGGAGGTCTTCGGTGCTTAGCTGTTTATTTTTTATCTGTTGCGCCATCAGGGTAAGTTGCGTAGCGTGCTTGAACTCGCTTTCGGCTTGATCAGCTAAACCCATTGCTTCAGCATTTTCGTAGCGATATTGCTGCATCGAAAGAATTGCTGCCTGCAGCGATTGTTCGGCACGGCCAAATGTTTTCGGGGCTAACTTTTCGGCATTACCAAATGATGCAAGCGCCTCCGCCCCGCGTGCGCGGATCAGTAGCTGGTTTGTCAGTGCGTCTAACTCGGCTTTATCGAAAGCCGCAATTACAACGCTGCTGCGGCGCTGTAATGCTGGGGGCTCGGTGAGCCTGCCGCGTTCGATATCACTGGTTAGTGACTTCAATAGCTTTTCGCCGCTCCGCCAGTCGCTGTTCGCCATAGTGTCGGCATTGGCGCGCAGTGCGGCATCCCGTTTTTTGAGCACGTCGGCAATAAGGGTTTTGGCCTGCAGACTTTTATTATTGGCGAGGGTGATTTGTGCCAGAGCATCTGTAATTAATTTGTCGTTGCGTTCTTCGCCCGGGGCAGTAGCTAGGGCATTCATCGCACGTTGATAGTTTTTGGCGGCAGTAGGCCAGGCGCGCGGTGCCAGGATATTGGCGTTATTGCTTAGTGCGAGCTTATAAGTGCGCTGCAGGTTCTCCTCTAAAGTGCTTTGCGCCCCTGCATTTGCGATAAACAAACAGGTGAGCAGCACGAATAAATGCGCAGGATAAAAGATCTTCGAGTTTTGCATAACGCTCATTCCGCTTATTGATCGGTATCGGGAGCCTCTATTGTGCAGGCTATGTGACATGCGTCACAAATACAGCGCTCAGTTCGAATGGTTCCTGAACTGTGCCGCACTTCACAGTAAAGCTGTGCATCAATGTCTAATGTAAGTGCATGGCTACTAAATATTACACACGTTTTTTGATGCAGAAGGCTGGCAACAGCGCTACCGACGAGTATAGCGGTGTGGTCGAGCTTCAAGCGGCAACACAACCAGTATTAGACACCAAAGAGATTGAAGCGATGCTGGCAAAGAGCTTCCATCTGGACAGTGAGCAGGTTGAAGTCCTGAACTGGTCGCGATTGCATTAAGCGCATTCACTCTGCAGCCTGCCAGGGCTGCGGAGGCACCATTCCCCTGTATTGCCCGACCTCGGTCGGGCTTTTTTTTTGCCTCACTCCGGTGCGCCGTGCGAAGATTCATGGATTCTCTCCCCTCTAACTTAGGTTTCCGGCATTGGACGCAGATAAGAATAAGGTGGGTAGTGGTCAGAAATACCTCACCCCACAAGGCTTTCGCGCTGTTAAGAACGGCGTAAAAGAGCCTGCGCGCGTCCCGGAAGCCCCCGCCCGGAGTCGCAAGCCCGCCTGGCTAAAGGCGGAGCTGCCCAGCGGAAAAGGCTTTGCCAACCTGCGCAGGAATGTCCGTGAGCATGCATTAAGCACTGTTTGTGAAGAATCGTTTTGCCCGAACATTGGCGAGTGTTGGAACAATGGCACTGCCACCATTATGCTGATGGGCAGCGTATGCACGAGGGCCTGTAAGTTTTGCGCTGTGGACACCGGCAATCCAAAGGGTTGGCTTGATGTGGCGGAGCCGCAGAACACTGCCCGGTCTGTCGAAATAATGGATCTGCGCTATGTGGTGCTCACGTCGGTCGATCGCGATGACCTGGCCGATGGTGGTGCCGCGCATTATGCCGCATGCATTAAGGCTATTAAGGCGCTTACTCCGCAAACTGCGGTTGAAGCACTGACACCGGATTTCTCCGGCAACGCTGACGATGTGCTGACCGTGGCAGGCGCGGGTCTCGATGTGTTTGCACAGAATATTGAAACGGTTGAACGACTCACTTCCCGGGTTCGTGATCCGCGCGCAGGTTATCAGCGCACGCTGGATGTGCTGCGGTTGGCGAAAGAAGCTCATCCTGAAGTGTTAAGTAAAACCAGCTTGATGTTAGGTTTGGGCGAGACTCGGGATGAGATAGTCGCCACCATGGCCGATCTTCGCTCTCATAATGTCGATATTCTGACTATGGGGCAGTATTTGCAGCCGACCCGACATCACTTGGCGGTTGAGCGATACGTTAACCCTGTGGAGTTTCGCGATTTGCGCGAAATAGGTCTGGCCAAGGGGTTTATGGAGGTTGTGGCCGGGCCGCTGGTGCGTTCAAGCTATCGGGCTGACCGCGTGTTTGATCGCAATAATGCTGGTCTGAAATAAGCGAAAGATTTTTTATTTGACGCAACCCTGATTCGGGTTGCCGGAGTGGGTAATGGTTGAGTTTTTGTTTGAGTACGGTTTGTTCTTGCTGAAAGTGATTACCTTCGTTGTCGCTATTGTTGTTGTATTGGTTTTGGCAATGGGTTTATCAGGTAAAAACGGGTTGCAGCATGACCTGTCTATTGACAGCCTCAATGACAAATATAGTGATATGCGCAATATGTTGCGTCAGGCCGTGCTGAGCAAGCACGAATGGAAGGCCGTTGCTAAGGCCGATAAAAAGGCTGAGAAGGCAAAAGGGAAGTCTGCTCCCGAGGGCGATAATGCCCGTAAGCGCACCTACGTTATCAACTTTGATGCCGATATCCGTGCGTCTGCTGCTGATTCATTGCGTGAGGAAGTTAGTGCAGTGCTTTCTGTCGCACGGCCGGTGGACGAGGTTGTCGTTTGTCTCGAGAACCCAGGCGGTACGGTTCATGACCATGGCTTTGCCGCCTCTCAGTTGCAGCGAATCAGAGGGAAGGATATTCCTCTGGTAGTGATAGTTGATAAGGTGGCTGCCAGCGGTGGTTACCTGATGGCCTGTGTAGCGAACCGCATCATCGCAGCGCCATTTGCAATTATCGGATCGGTGGGCGTGATTGCACAGGTGCCCAACTTTAGTCGTGTGCTCGAAAAACAGGGTGTTGATTTTGAGCAGGTTACGGCGGGTAAGTACAAGCGTACGGTTACGATGTTTGGTAAGAATACCGATGAAGATCGTGCCAAGTTGAAAGAAGAGCTTGAAGAAGTTCATCATTTGTTTAAAAGCATGGTTGCGCACTATCGTCCGGAGCTGGATATTGAGCGAGTCGCCACCGGCGAGCATTGGTATGGCACTCAGGCTATTGAGTTGGGCCTGATTGACGCCATTGGATCCAGTGATGACTACTTAATGTCGGCGATCACCGATTCTGATATTTACGCGATTACCTTCAAGGGCAAGCAGCCCCTCTTCCAGCGTATCCAGCAGTCGATGATGTCGCTGGGTGATTCGGTTGCGGATTGGGTTAGCGATCGCGATGTCCGCAGTCGCTTCGATAGGTAAACCGTACGATAAGAATTGCGTTAATTTATTGGGTGCACTGTGTCATGGCATCAATATATAGGGTAAATGGAACGAGAATGCTGATGCCATCACTTCGGGTTTCTATGGCAGTTTTTATTGCAGTGTTGGTTGTGTCGGCTTGTGTTTCGCGTGGCGACGTTGAGAGTATGTCGGCTACTGAGTTTCAGAAAATGCGCACCGAGATTCCGGTCACCCGCGACGTCGCTTTGCTCGCCTACGTAAACTGTGTGGTGCGCGATATTGTGGCGGAGTTGCCAGAGCCTTATAGGACGATGAACTGGGAAGTTGAGGTTTTCGACAACGATTCCGCGAATGCCTTTGCCATGGCCGGGGGCAAGATCGGTATTTTTGTTGGTATTTTTACTGTTGCGCAGACTAATGATCAGTTTGCTGCGGTCATCGGTCATGAGATTGCCCATG
The DNA here is from genome assembly GCA_913058165.1 of uncultured Chromatiales bacterium. Taxonomy (GTDB): domain Bacteria; phylum Pseudomonadota; class Gammaproteobacteria; order Steroidobacterales; genus JABIQA01. Next base: position 4,020 of record CAJXQV010000074.1, read on the forward strand.
TTACTCAAGATCATACGGTTGAGCGCATTAACCGTGCTCAGGTTACCGGTGGAGTAATTTCTGTAACGTCTATTCTGGTGGGTGATCAAACTGGTCTTGGCACCGCGGGCACCCAGTCTTTGCTTGAGAGTACTGCGGAGCTTGGTCTGTTGCTGCCATTCGGTCGAAAACAAGAGAGTGAGGCTGACCTTGAGGGCTTGGATTTCATGGCCTCAGCAGGCTTCGATCCGCGCGCCAGCATCCAGCTGTGGAAGAACATGGCCAATGCGGCGGAAGGCGCGCCTCCGGAGTTTCTTTCAACCCATCCGTCTTCCGATACCAGGATTGGTGATTTGATCAGTCATATGCCCGAGGCATTGAATTACTACAATGAGGCTATTGCATCGGGCAAGCAGCCCCGTTGCCAAAAATAGTAGGCTAAAAATAAACCTGCAGTCTTGCGACTAATCTGTGTTGTAAAGCAAAGTTATTGTTATACTTTTGCTTTCCGGCACAGTCCCTTAACGGGGACGACTAAGGGTTCTAGCAGCGTTGTCTGATCTGACCAATACTGGTGTGTTTGTAGTTGAAGGATTGTCACGGGATAAAACAATTCCAGTGCATCGGAACGCCGTCACCGCGTTTCTTGGCCCCGCACCCCGCGGCCCCGTAAATCATCCTGTTCAGGTTACCGGCTACGATCAGTATCGCCGCATGTTTGGTGCGCCCGGTTGCCACAGTCGCCTAGAGCATCTTATCAGGCAGTTTTTTGCCAATGGCGGCGAGAGCGTCTGGATTGTGCGTGTGGTGGGTTCCTCGCGACGCAACTTTATAGAAATTCCCTGTACGGATGATGCCTTGGTGTTGCGGGCAGCTAACCCCGGCCCTTTGGAACATATTCGCGCATCTGTCGACTACGATGGAATCACTGCTCTCGAACCGGGTTGTTTTAATCTGGTGTTACAACGTGTGCGCTCAGTAACCGAGCCATTGGTGGAAGAGCAGGAAACCTACAACCGCATATCAATCGATCAGGGTGATCCGCGTTATATTGGCCATGTGCTTGCGCAGTCGCGACTGGTTATGCTGCCCACAAAAATTCCGACCACTGCTCCGCTACCGACAATCCGTGGCGATGCAGTGAAAGTGGTGAGCTATATTGACTGTCAGGTCGATTGGCCGGCAGAGGCTGCACCGGATGATTACGACTTGGTGGGGTCCGCTTCGGCAACAACCGGCTTGTTTGCATTAAACAGCCTGCCCGACCTGGATGTATTGTGCATCTTGTCAGGCAAGGAAGACCGCGATATAGGGCCGGTGGCGCAACTTGCCGCAGACCGCTATTGCACCACTCGCCAGGCCATGTTGGTGGTTGACCCCCCGGTGGCGTGGAAGTCGGTGATGGATGCGGTTGAGGGTCAGGGACAGTTGCGCTTAACCAGCCTAAATATAATGACTTATTTTCCGTTGTTGCGTACCCGTTCAGATGCAGGAGAGACAATTATTGTGTCTGCCATGGGTGCGGTTGCCGGAGCATTGGTTGCTTCGCGCGAAAAACGCAACTTGGTAGCTCGTGACTATCGCAATGCAGTTACCATTCGTGGCCGTTATCGCCCATCGGTAGACCTTACGAATGAGCAATCGGCATTGCTGGCCCGTTTTGGTGTCAATAGCCTGATGCCGGCCAGTCGTTTGCAGATGAAATTCTGCGGTGACGTCACTATGGCGCGCACCGGCGGTTTGACGGGTGAATGGAAGGCGCTCACGCATCGGCGCGAGGGTTTGTTTGTTGTGGGCAGTATCCGCAAGAGCACAACCTGGGCCGGTCGTGAAAGCAGCACACCTGAGCTATGGTCAGAAATTAGTGAGCAGGTGCGTGATTTTTTATCCAAGTTACGCAGCGAAGGGCGTCTTGCCGGCGAGTTTGATGAGCAGGCTTTTTATATTAAGTGCGATGCGGATACTAATGCCCGTGCTGTCGGTCAGACCGGCGATGTTACCTTGCTGGCGGGTATCGCGTTTGAGCAAGCGAACAAGTTCAGTGCATTCAAATTTCACCGTGCTGGCGATAGCTGTGAAATCATTGAACTGGGTGTTCAGTCAGACAGTTTTCAACGAAATTAATATAGCCTGAGTTCGCTCACGTAGCGCTTTGGCCCATTTTTTACCGCAATTATCAGGTACAGACTATGCGAGCTTTTCTTTTTAGCATTACAGTGGCCATCCTAGCGGCATGTTCCGGCCCCTGTCTCTTATACACATCTGACGCTGCCGACGATCTACTCTGTGTAGATC
>CAJXQV010000075.1 GCA_913058165.1 uncultured Chromatiales bacterium
CTACACAGAGTAGATCGTCGGCAGCGTCAGATGTGTATAAGAGACAGGTTCTTTACGCCTTCAAGTGGGGTCAGCGTACCTTGCACCGTATGACCAACCACCTCACTGCTAATACTGACAGTTGCAGGGTTTCCGGTTGCCGTCCGGACCGCGGCAGCGAGATCAGCCTCAATGGCCGCCTGATCTGCACCGAGATAAAACCCGAGTTTCAAGGCAATCTTAAGTTCGGAGCCATCGGCAGTGGGCTCGTAAACGGCACCGGCCGACAGCATATTACGACCGAGAAACGGTACGTCTATCTCAGACAGGGCTTTTTCTATGTAATTATCGGATGTTGTTGGCATAATTCGTGACACGCTTAACAGAATGCATTGTGGCTAAAGCGCGACATTGTAACTCATGATGAGTCATGCTTTGCCTCTGGAACGCGTGGTGAGGCAAATCTTTGTTTTTTTCAGATACGCGCTAGTTAACAAGGCCTTTAGGTCAGAATACTTTAGAGTGTAATGAAGCTTTTCAGCGCATTAAAAGCCGATAAAAACCTATCCCGTTTATTAGAAGAACGGGATTGCCAAACGGCTGTGGCTAAAAAAGCCCTGCTAGCGCTCACAGGCCTCGGACAAAGTGCCGTGCCGGTCATTATTGAATCTCTGGCCAACGCGGATAAAAAACAAACCCTCGCCCTGGTGAACGTGCTTGCGGACCTAGTAGATGAGCGCAGCTTTCCGCTGTTTGCCGAAGCCTTGAAGCATGATGATCGCCGTTGCGCCTCGGGGGCAGGATCAGCGCTATCTGCCTCACACAATTACAGCCCGGATCGTCTTATTGCGCTTATCGGCGAAGACGATATCTCGATGGCACTCATGTCTGATATTTTGCGAGCACAGGTTGAGCGCTTGAATATACGCAGTTTGTTGACTCGCGCTTATCAACTCGACCATCAGAATCAGGTTGCAGCCTTTAAGTTGATTCGTGAGTTTGTAACTGTCGACCTGCTGCCCGAGCTTATCGCCCGCATTGATGGCGGAGATCGCGTCGTCAAGGTGGCGCTGACGGGCATTATTTCCAAATTCAAGCGTCCGGAAGTTGCCAAGGTGCTGGAGAGTCTGCTTAAAGACAGCGATCGTGATGTGCGCCAGGTCGCTGTTGAGGGCTTATTGCAGTTTAATAAGATTCAAGATATCGAGGTTGTGTGCGCCATGCTGTGCGATCCTGATTTTGGGGTGCAGGGCAAAGCAGTAGAGCTTCTCGTGCAACTGAAAGACCCAGGCACAATTCCCCATCTCGTGGATGCACTAAAAGACGAATCTGAGTACACCCGGCGTTCCGCTGTCGAAGTACTCAACGAACTCGCCGATGCTGATAGCATCAAATACTTGCTAAACGCTATTGGTGATAATGATTGGTGGGTGCGCTCCCGCGCCTGTGATGCGCTGGCGTCTATCGGCGGCCCCAAAGTCACCAATGCAGCGCTGCACTTGATTCGAGACGAAGATGAGAACGTCCGACGATCTGCCATCGAAATTCTTAACCAGACCCGCGATGAGCGCGCAGTAGCGCATCTGATTGCAGCCACCAAAGACAAGGACTGGTGGGTTCGCGAGCGAGCTGCCGACGCACTGGGCGATATTGGCAACAGTGAGGCCATGCCGGCACTGATTGAAATGCTCGCCGCAGATGACAAATCAGTCCCTGCCGCGCTACGGGCTCTGGCAAAGGTGGGGGACGAACGCATCGTGCACAAACTTATGCCGTTCACCAAGCATGAAGAAAACGAGGTGCGCATCGAAGCTATTAAAACGCTGTCGATGGTCACATCCGAACAAACTACCGAAGACGTGAAAGCCCGAATCACCGCCTCTGCAAAGGGTCGCGACGAAACGGTCAAACAGGCGGCCGGCGAAGCTCTGGCGCGCATCGAACATCGGATTAGCGACAGCATTATTGGTGTCAGTGCCCGAAATCAAAGGCTTTCAGATACTGGGCAAACCCTGCTTACCAGTGATATGGCGGCAGCGGCAGCGACAGCGACAGCGACAGCGATACTGCCCATCATCAGCACAAATAACCGACTCAATATTGATGAACTCGAGCCCAACGACATGATCGAGGGTCGATATCGCTATATAGGAAAAGTCGGTAAGGGCGCATTCGGCACAGTGCTGCTAGTTGAAGATACCGTAGTTAACGAGCAACTCATTCTGAAGTTCCTGAACACAGCTATCAGCACCGATGATGAAATGATGAACCGTTTCGTCCACGAACTGAGATTTTCAAGGAAAATTACGCACAACAATGTTATCCGTATTTATGACTTCCTGAAACTTGGCGGTAACTATGCAATATCGATGGAGTACTTCCCATCGCATACTTTGGGTGCCGAAATCAAGAAACAAAATCCTATGCCTCTGGGCAAGGCGCTAAGCTGGGTGAAGGACATCGCTCTCGGCATGGATGAAGCGCATCAGGTTGGTGTCGTACATCGCGACCTTAAACCTGCCAACCTACTGATTAACGATGATGGTTTGCTTAAGGTTGTTGACTTTGGTGTCGCCGCGGCCGCAGGCCCGGACTCTAGTGACACACAGCTAACCAAAACCGGCTACGTAATCGGCTCACCCAAGTACATGGCACCTGAGCAGATTCTCGGCAAGAAGGTTGGCCACCATGCTGATATTTACAGTCTCGGCGTGATCATGTATGAAATGCTTACCGGCACGCCTCCATACAGCAAAGGCGACCATATGGCAGTTATGTATCAACATGTTCAGGGCAGCTGCACGCCATGCGAAGAACTGAACCCGAACATTCCGGAAAGTATTGCGGTTATCGTGCGAAAAGCAATGTCGATTGAAATCAAAGACCGCTATGATTCAATGCAAGAGTTGGTTAAAGCTTTGGATGACCTGAAAACCAATCAGACTTAACACAGCCTATACTGAGGTAAATACATGGCTCGTATTGATGCATTCTTAAAGCTCGGTCTTTCGCAAGGCTGCTCCGATGTGCACCTTGCCGTTGGCATCCCCCCCATGCTGCGCATGCACGGTGAACTCCGACCCATTAAATTCCGCGAACTTGGTTCTGCCGAGCTTGAGGGTTATATCGATGAGATTCTATCCAAGAATCAAAAAGACGTATTCAATAAAGGCCAAGATGTCGACTTTTCTTATGTCTCTGAAGAGAGTGGCCGGTTTCGCGTCAACCTATACCGCAAGGCTACCGGCGTAGGCGCGACGTTCCGGTTTATCCCGACCGAAGTTCCAACTCTCAAAAAGCTCGACCTACCCCCAATTATTCAAAAACTGTGTGATTACCATCAGGGCATGGTGCTGGTAACAGGCTCAACCGGCACCGGAAAATCCACAACGCTTGCGGCAATGCTTCACCACATGAACCAGCACCGCAGACTCAATATCATTACCCTCGAGGACCCTATCGAGTTCGTGCATGTGCCTGATAAAAGTCAAATTATTCAGCGCGAACTCGGCACGCACGTTACATCGTTCGCCGATGGCATTCGTTCATCATTACGCGAAGACCCAGACGTTGTTCTGGTTGGCGAGTTGCGTGATGCCGAGACCATATCGATGGCCATGACCGCCGCAGAAACTGGACATCTGGTACTTGGCACCCTGCATACCATCGGCGCCGTAAAAACCCTCGATCGGATTATCGACGCGTTACCGGGCGACCAGCGCGAACAGACGAAGAGCTTTCTGGCACAAAGTCTTAAAGCAGTGGTCACGCAGAACCTCATCAAAACACCCGACGGCCGCGGCCGCACCGCTGTGATGGAGATCATGATCAATACCCGGGCGATTTCGAATCTCATTATGACTGACCAGAGTCATCAGATACCGTCACAGCTGCAAATGGGACAAAACCATGGGATGCAGCTGATGGATCAGGCCCTCTTGAGTGCCATTCAGGAACAGCGCGCCGACCCAGACGATGCATTTAAGTACGCGCATGATAAAGAACTGTTCGAGCGATTCGTTACCGATACCACTGTACTAAACGCCAAGTAAGTCGACCGCAAAGATTATTCAGGAAAGATTTATGAGCAACCAGATCGACCAATATCTGCGACAACTTATCGCCAATGATGGCTCCGACCTGCATCTCATTGCCGGCCAGCCACCCCGCACCCGGGTATACGGTGAAATCCGGCCAATTGAGAACGATATTCTGGAGCCGGATTTTGCGCGTGACATGTTTCTTGAAATCATGGATGACAAGGCCCGCCATGAATTCGACAAAAGGGATGCCACTGACTTTGCCTACAATATTGAAGGCCTGGCGCGGTTCCGCGTTAACGTCATGCGGCATTTGGGCGGCATGGGTGCGGTACTCCGGGCCATTCCGGCTACGGCTCGCTCGCTCAATGAACTGAACATGCCACCTGCTGTCATGCGACTTAGCAAAGAACCACAAGGGCTCATTCTGGTTACCGGCAAAACCGGGTCTGGCAAGTCGACTACTCTGGCCGCAATGATCGATGCTATTAATGACAACCTGCATGGTCATATCCTTACCATTGAAGACCCTATTGAGTTTGTTCATGCACGCAAAAACTGCCTTATTAGCCAGCGGGAAGTTGGTCAGCACACCGGCAGTTTCGGCGATGCATTGCACTCTGCTCTGCGTGAAGACCCGGACGTCATTCTAGTGGGTGAGATGCGTGATCTTGAAACCATCAGTATTGCGGTAACTGCTGCTGAGATGGGCATTCTCGTTATGGGCACACTGCACACCAACGGCGCAGCGCAAACTGTTGACCGTATCGTCAATGTGTTTCCTGCGGATAAGCAGTCTCATGTTCGAACTATGTTATCGACATCGTTGCGCGGTGTAATCTCGCAACAGCTCGTGCCACGAAAAGACGGCAAAGGGCTGGTAGCCGCGCTCGAAATTCTGATTAACAACTCTGCAACAGCCAACCTTATTCGGCAGGGAAAACTAGACCAACTCGAGACAGCAATGCAATCCGGCCGCCGCACCGGCATGTGTACCATGGATAGCACGCTTAAAGGCCTTATGGATAAAGCCACGATCAGCGGTCAATCGGCGTATGAGGCTGCTAACGACAAATCGAAGTTTGAGCTAGTAAAGGACCAGACCTAGGGGCAGCCATTGCCGTCCGGGTCAGACACCCGGTAAGCCGAGCTGGTTTCAACGCTCATTGGTGGAGCAATTCTAAGCCTGCGGCGCTAGAATACGCCCCATGTCTAACACCGTAACCACAGATTCAGCCAAACCCCAACGCAAAATACTCGTGACCGGGGCTTTACCCTATGCCAACGGCTCCATCCACCTGGGCCATCTGGTCGAGTACATCCAAGCCGACATATGGGTACGATTTCAAAAACTGGTTGGTAATGAGTGTACCTACGTCTGCGCCAGCGATGCCCATGGCACGCCCATTATGCTCAGGGCCCGTGATGAAGGTATCGACCCCGAGAACCTGGTCGAACGCTATCGCAAGGAACACTCCGCCGATTTCGCGGCGTTTCATATTGAATTCGACAACTATCACAGCACCCACTCCGAAGAAAACCGTGAGCTTGTGGAGCAGATCTATGGGCGACTTCAAGCGAAGAACCTGATTGCATCGCGAACTATTGAGCAGGCATATGATGAAGAGGCGAAGATGTTTTTGCCCGATCGTTTTGTCCGCGGCACCTGCCCTTCCTGCAGCGCCGAAGATCAATACGGCGACAGTTGCGAACAGTGTGGCTCAACCTACAACCCAACCGAACTTATCGATGCCCGCTCGATCATATCGGGCGAAGTGCCCGTGCAGAAAGCATCGGAACACTTCTTCTTTAAGCTCGGCGAGTTTGAAGGAATGCTGCGTGAATGGACCGGCAGCGGCGTAATCGATGCCGGCGTTGCCAACAAGCTTGGCGAATGGTTCGAAACGGGCCTAAAAGACTGGGATATTTCCCGCGATGAGCCCTATTTCGGCTTCCGCATTCCCGGCACTGATAACAAATACTTCTACGTTTGGCTGGATGCGCCCGTAGGTTATTTGGCAAGCTTTAAAAACCTGTGCGAGCGCCGTGCCGACCTCATTTTTGACGAATACTTCGCTGAACAGTCCGACACCGAGCTGTATCACTTTATCGGCAAGGATATTGTTTATTTCCATGCGCTATTTTGGCCTGCAGTACTCGAAGCTGCGGCAATCCGGAAACCCACTGGCGTATTCATTCATGGTTTCTTAACCGTCAATGGCCAAAAAATGTCGAAATCACGCGGCACATTCATAT
>CAJXQV010000076.1 GCA_913058165.1 uncultured Chromatiales bacterium
GGGCTCGGAGATGTGTATAAGAGACAGTCGCGATATGGGGCCCCGTTCTCGTTATTTGGGTACTGAAGTCCCTGTCGAAGAATTGATTTGGCAGGATCCGATTCCCGCCCCCAGTCAGTCTTTGATTGATGCGGAGGATATTGATTACCTGAAAAAAGAGATTTTGGCTTCAGGGCTTACAGTGCCACAACTGGTTAAGACGGCTTGGGCATCAGCATCCACTTTCCGTGATACTGACATGCGCGGTGGCGCAAATGGTGCCCGTATTCGCCTCTTGCCGCAAAAGGACTGGCCTGTGAATGACCCCAAAGAGCTGGCCAAGGTGCTGAAGAGTCTGGAGAGCATCCAAAATGACTTTAACAAAGGCAACAAACAGGTGTCGATGGCCGACCTGATCGTGCTGGGCGGTGCTGCAGCGATTGAGAAGGCCTCGGCTGATGCCGGTTATGACGATATCCAGGTGCCTTTCGAGCCTGGCCGCATGGATGCCTCGCAACAGCAGACGGATGTCCGCTCGTTTGCTGCGCTGGAACCGCAGGCAGACGGATTTCGAAATTTTTTCGTTAAGGGCGGGAGTCGCTCACCGCCGGTTATGTTGGTTGATAAGGCGAATACGCTGAACCTTACCGTGCCTGAAATGACAGTTCTGGTGGGTGGCATGCGGGTACTGAATGCCAACGCCGAAGGCAGCGATTACGGCGTGCTTACGGATAAGTCCGGCACGTTGAGCAATGACTTCTTTGTCAACCTTCTCGATATGTCGACTCAATGGACAAAGTCAGACAAGCAGGAAGGTGTCTACGATGGGCGTGACCGTGCAACTAACAAACTGAAGTGGCAAGCCACGTCGGTTGATCTTATTTTCGGGTCTAACTCAGAGTTGCGTGCGGTCGCAGAGGTGTATGGTGCAGATGATGCGCAGGTGGTTTTTGTTGAAGACTTTGTGAATGCATGGGGCAAGGTGATGATGCTCGATCGCTATGACTTGAGGCCGACTCAATTGTAATGCTGAAAAAACGCGGTCTTCGCGATTTTTTATTATTGCGACCAGGGTCAGGTTGCTAGCATCTAGACCAAAAAAGCGGCGCCAAAGTAGTTGTTATGGCTTATTTTTTAAACTATAAGCCCAGTGGCGTAAATATGTCTCGCTTTTTAAAGTAAGACATGAGTTTTCGCCGGATGACCTTGCGTGGGGTTAGCCAGCGAACCGCATCGCCACCTTGTTTGGCATCCAGCATGCCCTCGACCAGAAATGGGGTGACTGTTTCGACGGTGTCAGCCAGCAGGTTGAGGATCTTTTTGGATTCTTCCCAGCCACGTCCGCGTTTTTCTGGCGGCGGCACCAACAGGTCAGTAATCACAATGCCGGGGCTTAGGTAACAGACTTTAACGTTGGTGCCTTTGAGTTCTGCCACCACCGATTTTGTGAAATGTCGGACTGCGCATTTGGTTGAGCCATAGACACTTACGGCAGGGCGCACCATGCCATTACTGCCGAAACCTTCCATGTTAAAAATCTTGCCGCCATTAGCCTGAGCGTACATGCCTTTAATGGCAATCTGATTGCAGTACATTAAACCGATGAGGTTGGTTTGGATGGTTGCTGCAATAGTTTCCGGCTTTTGCATGAACAGCATCGCCTGACCGACTTCAGTACCGGCGTTGTTTACCCAGATATCGACAGACCCCAGTTCATCGATGGCAAAATCCCAGAGCTTCTGATCGTCTGCATAAACGCCAACGTCGCAGACACAGCCAGCAATTTTTCGTTCCGGCCAGTCGCTTTGCAGCTCGCGCACAACAGCTTCGACAGCATTTTGCCTGCGGCTGGAAATAATGAGGTCATGCCCATGCCGCAAAAACTCTTTGGCAAGCCCTAAGCCAATACCCTGGGTGCTGCCGGTGATAACGATGTTCATGTGTGCTGCTCGCTGGATTGATGTTGGTAGCATTTAAGCAGAGGTGAGATTCCTATGCCATGCGATCGTTTTCTGCAATCAATGTGTGGACGGAACGAGTAAATGCTGACACTTGGTTTGACGGCAGCGCTTGATGGAGAAATCGAAAAGCCGATCAATGAGGATGGCTCGGTCTTTTTTGAGCTGAAATCCGGCGCGCATATTCTGGGTGTCTTTAACGGCCGCAAGCTCATGTACAGCGTGACCATTATATGCATTTAATTTGGGTTTAGCCCTTTTTGAGTTTATGGAGTGCTCGAGCCCCCATATGGGCTTAGTCAGCCTAGAAAAGTGAATCTGGTCGTCCTAAAGTCGCGAATAGTTTATTAACTAAAAGTTATAGGTTGAGTCAATGTGAAACTCCCTGAGTGGTTATTCAAGATCATTAATCCAATGATGAAATTTTTGCTGAGATCTCCTTTTCATGGTGTGTTGAGCGACAGTCTGATGCTTATCACCTTTACCGGCAGGAAAAGTGGCAAGCGTTTTACGACGCCAGTTCGCTACATTCAGAAGGGTGATACTGTGAGGTGTTTTACTGCGGCTGAAAATCAGTGGTGGAGGAATCTCCGTGAGGGCGCCAGAGTTAGCTTGCTGATAAAACGTCAATCTGCTGAATATGATGCAAAGGCGATATTTGATAACCCTGTCTATATAAAAGAGCAATTGGTTTCTTATCTTTCGTTGTTTCCAGAGGATGCTGCATATCATGAGATTCGCCTAGACAAAAACAAGTCTTTAAATGCACAGGACCTTGAGCTAGCAGTGACAAAAGCCATCGTCGTTGAGGCTGTTGAGGCTTAGATAGTATTTTCTTGGCGCCTACTGCTTGGGATTGGCACGAGTCGAAACCCTAGTTACTTAACCTGCAGTAAACGATCTGTTTTATAATCTCCGCCTGAATATTTTTTTACTGATTTTTTATGCCGGAAAACTTATGAAAGCTGTTTGGAATAACACCGTCATCGCCGAATCCACAGACACAGTGGTGGTTGAAGGTAATCATTATTTTCCGAAGGATTCGATTGCATGTGAATTTTTCAAGCCCAGCGAGACCACAAGCGTCTGTCCCTGGAAAGGCACCGCCAGCTATTACACTCTGGATGTCGATGGCACAGAGAATACCGATGCGGCTTGGTACTACCCGGAGACCAAATCGGCTGCAGATGAAATTAAAGAACACATCGCATTCTGGAAGGGCGTGCAAGTTGTTGAGTAGCGTGTCACAGAACCTCTATGACTGAGCAGCGACTAGTGCGTTGTATGCACAATCTGAACCCTCATAGTGGGGGGCTGGCCAATGTGCATTTTATCGAGGGTATTTCCGGTACCGAACTACTGTCGAGCGCCGAGGTGTTTTTTGCGGGCGATGCCACGTGTGATAACACGCAGGTATTTGTTGCAGGTGATGGCACGCACTATGTTGCCGAAAGCTTTAACTCCGATGGCAAGCGCATACAGTTTTGTGGTCTTGGAGCGCTCGCCGCGGCACATGTGGTGTTCGATCAGCTCGCAGCAGATACAGAAGATGAAACGGTGCTTGAGTTCTCAAACGCAGAGCAAAACTGGCAGGCGCGATTGGCTTCTGCAGGTTCAGCCAATGATGTTTGCGAAGTCACTCTTACCTATAGCAAGCCGTCACCGGTAGAGTGCCCCGTGCCGGAATTCACTGCGGCCATACTCGACGTAGAACCGATCGCTGCTGCAACGGTTGGCGGTGATTCGAGTTATCTAGTATTGGAATTGGCAGATAGTTCTGCGCTTAAAGCCTTGCAGCCCGATTTCGGCGCGTTAATTGTAGCGACTCAGCGGGCTCTCATCGTTACGGCAAAGTCTAAGGGTGCAGACGGTTCTAGTGATGCTGTTGGTGGTAGTTCTACCATTGTGTTTCGCTACTTCGCGCCGCAGTACGGTTCGCCGGAGGATGCCGCAACCGGCTCCGCAGCAGTGCAGTTGGCAGCTTACTGGTCGTCTCGTTTGCAACGGAAGCGATTCAATGCTCTGCAGTTGTCAGTAAAGGGCGCATGGCTGCAGCTTGGTTGCGATGTGGATTCAGTCGATTTGACGGCACGGGTCGAGTATCGTTGAGCACCATGAAATCTAATACTATAGGACTCGCTTCACAACAATCCGAAACCATAGCTGGGACTTTTATGGCGCTGCGAGAGTCCAGTGTGTCTCTGTGCTCAACGCTCACACCTGAGGACTGCAACTTGCAGGCGATGCCTGAGACGAGTCCTGCCAAATGGCATCTCGCTCATGCCACCTGGTTTTTTGAAACTTTCGTGCTGGGCGAATACAGTTCGGATTATGTGCCGCTTAATCCCCTGTATGAAGTGCTATTTAATTCTTATTACAACGGTATTGGCGAACAGTTTCCCCGAGCAGAGCGGGCACTATTGTCTCGCCCGACATTGGCAGAGGTGTTCGAGTATCGCGAAATTGTGAATGCTTCGATTATTGACTTATTGAGTCAGGTTGATCATCCAAAAATTGACCTTATTCATCAGCGTATCGAACTTGGCTTGCATCATGAGGCACAACATCAAGAACTTATTCTTACAGATGTAAAATACAACCTGTTTCAGAGCCCTTTATTTCCAGCTTATCGGCAGCAAGTCGATGCTACGATTCCGAATAGTAAGATTGCGCCTTTGAAGTTTATTCTCTGTGAGGGCGGTAAGCTTGAAACGGGTCATTACAAGAATGCGTTTTGTTTTGATAATGAACAGCCACGGCATATCGAATATCTCGTACCTTTTAAATTTGCCGATCGTTTGGTGACGAGTGGCGAATATCTAGAGTTTGTTGCCGATGGCGGCTATGAGAACCCAGATTATTGGTTGGCAGACGGCTGGCACGAAGTGCAGCAGAGTAATTGGAAGTTTCCATTGTACTGGGGTTATCTCGATGGTCAGTGGCTCGAATATACGCTTGATGGTTTGCAAAACCTCGATGAGTCAATCCCAGTTAGCCACCTAAGTTATTTCGAGGCTCAAGCGTATGCGGTTTGGGCAGGCAAGCGACTGCCTACCGAAGCGGAGTGGGAAAGCGTAGCTCAGCAGCAAAACGTCGCTGGTAATTTGGCTGATACAGGTCGCTTACATCCGCAACCATGTCGTAATATTGGCGGTAAGATTGATCAGTTATATGGTGACTGTTGGGAATGGACCCAAAGCGCGTACCTTCCTTATCCTGGCTATAAACCCTTGTCGGGTACCGTGGGTGAATACAATGGTAAGTTTATGAATGGTCAGATGGTATTGCGCGGTGGCTCATGTCTAAGTCAAGCGTTTCATATTCGTTCAAGTTATCGCAATTTTTTCTATCCTCGCGATCGTTGGCAGTGCTCTGGTATTCGTCTCGCTGCAGATATTTGATGGCAATTTTATGAGCGCAACAAATCTTTCCTTGTGAATTTATTGCTCTAGCAGAGGAAGCTGGTTTTTCCTTAGGAAAAGTATGGCAGGACGAGCAAAGATGGTTCTCCGTGATGTATTTCATCCCAGCCTAATTATTGACATAGGGTAAACCAAATAGCCAAGCTACCAATGCCCCGTATCCGGCGCACCTTTCCAAGGCCCAGCAATGTTGTTGGTTACCCAACCACCATAAAAGCCGCCTTCCTGAGGCCTGACGCGTTCGTTATTGATGTAGCACTCAATCCTACCAGGATAAAAACAGATCCAGTCATGGATGGTTTCGAATGCTGGTTTCGGGTCAGGGTAGCTCCAGCCGATGGCTTGTGATCTGACTGATTCTGCTAATGCCCAGTAAACAGCAGCACCTTTCCATTCGCAGAAAGAGTTTCCTCTTACCAGAATTAAGTGTTCAAGGGCTATATCTTCGGGTGGGATGTAGATTGTGGGTGGGCTTGCTGTTTCTAGTACCCGCTTGCAACGATCTGAACGGGCAACAGATAGATTGGCGACCCTAACCTCTATGAGTTGATCGCACTCCACCAGTGCAGGTGGTCGCGGATAATCCCATACAGACTCTTGCTGGTCATGAGGTTGGTTTGCAAAATCGGGACGATGTTGACCGTAATATTTCCACATACTGAACAATTCGTATGGGTTTATAAAAAAGATTCGATTTTGTCAAAGTTAAAAAATTTCAGATGAGATTATTTTGTGACGCGGCGAAAGATAATGCTGGCAAGCATGCCCAGTATTGCTAAACTCGTGACTAATGCAAACACGTCCTGATGGCGAGCTGCGCCTGGGGGACGGTCGAGAAGCCAGCCCATCTGCATTAGCTGTCTCTTATACACATCTCCGAGCCCACGAGA
>CAJXQV010000077.1 GCA_913058165.1 uncultured Chromatiales bacterium
CGAGATTGCCTCTTGTCTCGTGGGCTCGGAGATGTGTATAAGAGACAGGTTGATAGCAATTTGAGTTTGCGCGCCAATCAAGCCGTCAACACTGAGGCGTCGCTGGCGTTGATATTCTTTTACTTCATTAGCGAGAGCGTCGTCGTAGTAGTCCGGGTCTGAGACCTCGCCCGGATTCCAGCCACGAATTTTTATCATGCTTTCACGCAACCAGGGAACCCCAGTACTTCGTTCGCCGGGACCCAAGAATTTATCCGGATCAGTTTGTGACTGCCACAGCAGCAGCGAGCTGCCGAACCATCCAGCACTTAATTCTGCAACCGGAATATCCAGCTGCTCCTGATTGATTTCGAGTGTCGCTATCGTCGGACTCAGCTTTACAATGGACACACTGTGACTAACACCATTGTTATCTCGGAGTGTCAGGATGGCAGGCCGGTTGAGGGCTTGCAGTTGGGCTAGTGACCCTTGTTGCCACGTGCAGCTTAGGTTGTAGCCCTTGGCAAAGTCACAGGCGTTTCCCGGGCCTGGCGCATAGGCCACCCCCCAAAGACTAAACAGCGTACTAAATGCTCCGGCGGTGTTTGTTGAGTCTTTGTGCTTGAGCAGAAATTCATCCAGCGATACTGTGCTGGTGTTGTTATCTACAGTCGCAGCATCTATAGATTTAGGGCCTTCTTCTGACGGCTCCCAAAGGTCTTCTTGTGCAGTGCGCTGCTCGGTTTCTTGTTGAACGGCTAGCTCAGCATCAGGAAGTTGTTCGTCACTGGCCGGTGGCAAGGTTTTCGTTGGGAGAGTCTCTGCAACTGGAATTGATTCGGAAACGAATTGTACCGGTCGTTGGCTCGAGCCTAGCCAACCGCCGAGAAGCAGTGCAGCAACCAGTGCAGACGCTATCAGCGGTTTCTGCCAGCGCAGCCACACAGATTCATTGTGCTGCCCGTTGTCGTAAATCTCTCGTGCTGCCTGGCGCATAAGTGCCGGCGTAACCACCAACTCTTCCTGCGTATAAGCACCCAGTAACGCTCGGTCACAAATTACATTGATAATTCGGGGCACGCCATGCGACAGCTTAAAGGCTTCGCGACATGCTGCAGGTGAAAAAATGGCGCCATTACCACCCGCAACTGCAATTCGATGCTGGATATACTCACTGGTATCTTTCTTGCTCAGTGGTTCCAGATGATAGCGGCCGGTAATGCGCTGTGCGAGTTGCCTTAAGTCATTGCGCGATAAAACCTGACGCAGCTCAGGCTGGCCAATTAGCGTGATCTGTAGCAGTTTTGTTTGTGCTGTTTCCAGGTTTGTCAGTAGTCGGATCTGCTCAAGTACATCGATGGCCAGATTCTGCGCTTCATCAACAATCAATACTGTGCGCCGACCACGGCTGTGGTTTTCTAACAGATAGGTATTGAGAGCGGAATGCAGTTGCTTAATGCTTTCCGGATTGCTCACCGGTGGAATGCCCAGTTCCTCAAGAATCACAGCCAGAAACTCCGACCGAGATAGTTGTGGATTTAACACCAGCGCAATGTCTGCATTTTCTGGCAGTTGTTGCAGTAAGCCACGAATAAGTGTGGTTTTACCCGTACCAACTTCACCGGTAAGTTGGATAAAGCCGCCCGATTCGGTAATGCCGTAAACCAGATGAGCCAGCGCCTCGGTGTGTCGGGCGCTCATATACAGGTATCTCGGATCAGGGGTGATCGAGAAGGGTTTTTCATTCAGACCGAAAAAGCTTGTATACATATCAGGCGGGCTAATATCCGAGATTTGTCAGTACTACTGATTTGTTAGTAATGCGAGACCTTGTGCATTCTATCGATGGGCTCAGCTTTCACGCTGAACTATGTAGTTGCCGATCCAACGCAAGATATCTGCAGGTTCTCCCAGATGCTCAATGGACGCAAGCGCTATCTCAAGTAGCTCCTGGGTTCTGTCTTTAGCGGCCTGCATGCCAAACAGGGCAGGGTACGTTGCTTTGTCGAGTTCCAGATCTGAACCCTGTGGTTTGCCGATGACATCACTGCAGCCCTCAATATCGAGAATGTCATCACGGATCTGGAAGGCTAGGCCGAGCGCATCGATAAAACGCTCTAGTGAGTGCAGTCCGGCAGCAGTCATGGTCGGGTCGCAGTAGGCTGCGGACATGACGCTGACCCAGAGCAGTCGCCCGGTTTTCAGTCGATACATGTGTTCGAGTTCGGCGGCATTCAACGATTTAGCCTCTGAGGCCAGATCTATTGATTGACCGCCGGTCATTCCGTTTGAGCCGCAAGCGCGTGCCAGAGCGCTGATAATGCGGCGCTGTGCTTCCGGACGTGCGCGCATCGCAGGGGTTTCGGCAAGAAGTTCAAAAGCCAATGGTTGTAGGGCATCGGCGGCTAAAATAGCCGTGGCCTCATCAAATTTAATATGCACGGTTGGCTGGCCACGCCGCAGGTCATCATCGTCCATGGCCGGCAGGTCATCGTGCACCAGGGAGAACGCATGCATAAGCTCTATGGCTGCTGCAGGAGCATCCAGGAGGGAGGGCTCAATTCCGAGCGCTTCGCCGGTAGCGTAAACGAGCAGAGGCCTGACGCGCTTGCCGCCACCCAGCACCGAGTAGCGCATTGCTTCGTGCAGCTGCCGGGGAGGTAGCTCAGCATTTGGCAGGCTCTGTTCCAGCATCTTATTGACGCGCAGGGTGTAAGTTTTGATTTTATCTTTATATGGCATTGTATTTTTCATTGGTCGAGAACTGCCTGCGTTAAGGCTTCAGAAGCCGACAGTCGGCAGTATGTATGGGAATCGGGGCAATATTAACCGATGCAAGGCTATAATCCTGCTTTAATCTGTCGCACCGAGTTTATCGAAGGAATTTATCCATGCGTGCCACGGCCGTAGCGCATCCGAATGTTGCTCTAATTAAGTATTGGGGCAAAAGCGACACTGAGAAGAATCTTCCCGCGACTGGCTCGTTATCGGTCACGCTGGGCGGTTTGCATACCCGCACCACTATCGAGTTCAACGAACAGCTCAAGCAGGACCAATTGCTGCTTGATGGTAAGGCGGATGCTGCTGCCGATTTGCGGATGGTTCGCTGCCTGGATGAATTGCGCCAGCACGCCGGCGTTTCATTGTTTGCCAATGTTGAATCAGCCAATGACTTTCCGACCGGCGCCGGATTGGCCTCGTCGGCCTCTGGTTTCGCAGCTCTTACGGTAGCCGGCGCTGCAGCACTTGGCTTGAGTCTGCCGCCACAGGAACTGGTAAGAATATCCCGGCTTGGCTCGGGTTCTGCACCGCGCTCCTTATTTGCCGGCGGGGTGTGGTTGGATATTGCTAGCAGCCCCGGTGAAACAATATGTTCTACAGTAAGCGAGCCGGCACGCTGGCCGTTGGAAGTAATCGTGGCGGTAACCTCGGTGGAGAAGAAGGCCGTGAGTTCTACTGCAGGTATGGAATCGAGCCGTGCGGCATCCCCTTACTTCGATGGCTGGGTTAGCAGTCATCCCCAGGACCTTGCCGACGGGCTCTCGTGCTTTACCGATAAGGATTTTATGCGCCTCGCAGATCTTGCCGAGCATAACTGCCTGAAGATGCATGCGCTTGCGATGAGCACCCGACCGCCATTGCTGTATTGGTCACCCGCAACTTTGGCGTGTATGCAGGCGGTAATGCAGCTTCGGGCTGATGGTGTTCCAGTGTTTTTTACCGTAGATGCAGGCCCTCAGCTTAAGGCCGTGTGTTTGCCCGAAGCCTCTGCAACCGTGCGCGAGCGCTTACAGAGTATTCCTGGGGTTTTGCAGACGCTTGATTGCACCCTCGGGCAGGGCGCCTGGGTTGAACCTGTTGCAAAGGCTTAATTCTTGATGCCGTCTATTGCTGTCAGTGCGCCGGGCAAGTTGGTAATTACTGGCGAGTATGCCGTGATTGATGGCGCTTCAGCTATTGCTCTAGCGGTTAATCGGCGTTCGCGCGTTAGTGTAAGTCCCACCATTGGCCAGAGTGTGCTCGAGGTAACCACCAGCGGTGCCGAGCGCTTCCCGTTTACCTGGCAGGCTGACGGCAGTCTCAAGTTTACTGATAATGATCCCGCTGAGCGTGGCGAACTGCTGCGCGTATTGCTTAAACAGCTGGTCGGGCGGTTGCCGGCTGCATTGCCTGATGTCGTTATTTCAATCGATAGCAGTGAGTTTTATCTTGCCGCCGATGGGCAGAAGCTTGGTCTGGGTTCTTCGGCAGCAGTTTGCGTGAGTTTAACGGCAGCGCTGCATGCCTTGTTTGGATTACCCGATGATTTGCAGCAACTCTGCTATGACGTGCATCGTGAGTTTCAGGACGGAAAGGGCAGCGGCATCGATGTGGCAACCAGCTTGCATGGTGGCGTAATCCGATTTCAGCTTGACGCGATGGGGCCGCCGAAATGCGAAGCTTTGAGCTGGCCACAGGGACTGTATATGCTGCCAGTATGGACAGGTCATGCTGCCTCAACCGGCCAGATGTTGCAGCATCTCGACGGTCTGCGTGAATCGAGTCCGGCGATGTATCTAAACCTGATTGGCGAGTTAACCCAGATTGCGGGCTGCTTTCAGGCCGTGTGGCAGCGACAAAACGTGCCTGAGTTGCTCGAACTTTTAGTAACTTACGGTTTCGGATTAAACCGTTTGGATGAGGCAGCAGCAGTAGGGATTTATTCTGCCGAGCATGTTGATTTCCAACATCGTGCGGCTGCGATTGGCGCCGTGTATAAACCATCAGGTGCTGGTGGCGGGGATTTCGGTTTAGTGTTCAGCGACTCTTCAGCCAAAATCGAGCAGTTTGCTGCTGACCTTGATTCTGCAGTGATGCTGCCGGATTGGTCGCCGACTGTGCCGGGCGTTGAACTGCGAACGGACTAAGCCGTTCGCAATGTTTAGCGGATGTAGCGGTAGTACTCAATACCGACGTCCTGAAACCCGGCACCTTTGTTGTGACCAACATGAGTAACGATGCTCTCATTGGTTGCCGGAAATCCGAGAACGTCAGAATCTGCCCGGTCACGCAATGCGAGGTACTGATCGTGTGTCAGGTCGATAGTGTTTTCGAGCGCCTGAGCAAAGTGAATTTTTCGCGCCGCGTTTTCCCAGCCCGGCACGACCCGTGCCGGAATCGCTTCGGCGGCGTCACCGCTCCCGTAAGCGAGCAACAATATTTCTTCACCGCTGAGATCTTCGCCGCGTTCTATAGCTTGATCAAAGCCGGCTGCTAGCCATGCGGGCAGTGCGCCTGAGTAAATATTGCCTAGGTCCATCATGGGGTCGGCACCGAGGCTCATTTTGTCGCTGACCACATCTTTGAAATCGGCCAATTTACGCAGCGCCCGAAGCACTTTGGTGCTCAACGGGAAAACTTCGTCATCAATACAACCGTTGGTGGCCAGGCTGGCTACGTCGGGTAAGCTAGTGATTTCTGCAATCGTGTCCGCTGCGCTTACACCAGCCGCATCACAGTAACCTGTCAGAACAGTGTGATCTGCAGCTGTGCCGGATGCGAGGGCATGCAGCCATGCCATGCCATAACCCGTTTCCGGCATGCGCCGGAAAGGCCGATGCATAAATAAGTTGGGCAGTGAGCGCAGGTAATCGGCGGGCTTCAGGTCTCGCCTTTCGTACATCTGTTCAAGTGCCCGCAGCACTTCATCCACATAGCAACTGGTGGAGTACTTGCCGTTGAATACGGGGATATCGCGACACGCTTCGATTTGGCCCGTGCCGTTTTTGTAGGCAATAGGCTTGCGGAAATCGACAGCGCGATAACTGGAGGCACTGCCGGATTCATTCAGATCGATGCTGGCTAATGCAGGATTGACTTCTAGTAGCATGGCTACCGCACCTGCACCCTGGGTGGGCTCGCCCGAGCTATTTAATTCGTAAAGTGCAATATCCGAACAAACGACAATAGCCTGTCGATTTTTTCCGTCAGAGCTCAAGTAGCGCAGGCCATTTTTGAGCGCATACACGCCACCGAGACAAGCGTGTTTGAACTCAGGCACTTCGCAATGTCGGGAGAGAGGCTGTTTGCCTTGAGCAATTAACGCCTCATCGACAATGCCTTTCACAATAATGGCACCAGCGGAGTTATCGGTACTCGATTCTGTTCCGAGCGCCAGAAAGCCAATGTTCTGCGGGTCGATTTCGTAGCGTTCAATTAATCGAAGTACTGTCTCTTATACACATCTCCGAGCCCACGAGACAAGAGGCAATCTCGTA
>CAJXQV010000078.1 GCA_913058165.1 uncultured Chromatiales bacterium
AGATTGCCTCTTGTCTCGTGGGCTCGGAGATGTGTATAAGAGACAGGCTATATACTGTAGCCAGCCAGACAAGCCATACCGGCATAGAGAACAGCACGAATGAAGAATGAACCCTCAACCACGCACTTCGGTTATCAAACCGTAAACACGGCCGAGAAACAAAGCCGCGTGCGGGAGGTATTCGATTCGGTGGCCAGCCAGTACGACATCATGAACGATCTGATGTCTCTGGGCAGCCACCGGCTCTGGAAGCGCTTCATGCTGGGCAAAACCGGGCTGCGTCCGGGGCAGAGCGCGCTGGATGTGGCCGGTGGCACCGGTGATATCAGCGCTGGACTGCTAAAGCTGGTCGGCCCCAATGGCTCGGTGTGCCTCACCGACATTAATTCGGCCATGCTTAACGTTGGTCGCGATCGCTTGCTCGACAAAGGCTTAATCCGCGGGCTTAGTGTGGCGCAGGCTAACGCCGAAAAACTGCCGTTTAAGAGTGGCAGCTTCGATTGCATCACCATCGCCTTCGGCTTGCGCAATGTTACCGATAAGCAAGCCGCACTCGAGAGCATGAAACGCTGCCTTAAACCTGGCGGCAAATTGCTGATCCTCGAGTTTTCCAAGCCGGTGATTAAATTACTGGAGCCGGTATACAACCTTTACTCATTCAAAATTCTGCCCGCACTCGGCGAATTTATTGCCAATGATGCAGCCAGTTATCAGTATCTCGCTGAATCCATCCGCATGCACCCTGATCAGGAAAGTCTCAAAGGCATGATGGACTCAGCCGGACTCGAAGACTGCCGTTATTACAACCTGAGCGGCGGTATTGTTGCACTCCATACCGGCTACAAGTACTAGGTGCTGCGGCACCGGATACGATGATGAGTAGCAGCGCTGGAAGCAATCACGGAAGCCGCCCCGAACAAGAACCCTTAAATGCAGTTCTGGCTAAGGCAGAAACCCGCATTAACCGCCGCGTCAGTCAGTCAACTACCGCGCGTGCGATGCTCAAAGACCTGCAAGGCAGGTCGTTTGCTATCAATATTAGCGGGCCGGATCTGCGCATTGTATGTCGCGCCACATCGCGTGACATACAGCTTTACAGCGATGTCGAACACGAAGCCGATGCAGAACTAGCTGGCTCACCGTTAAGTCTCCTGCGCCTACTCACCGATGAGCCGCGAACGCTGATCAACGCCGGGCATATCTCTTTAAGTGGCAACACCGACGTCGCAGAGGCCTTTCAGGCGCTATTTGCGCTCGTAAAACCCGAACTCGAAGAAGAGCTTGCCGGGATGGTAGGTGACTCCGCCGCTCGTCAGCTTACGCTCATTGCCAATGGGGTCACCGGCTGGTTGCGCGGTGCACGCCACAGCCTGGCTCGCAGCAGCAGCGAGTATCTGCGCGAAGAAAGTCGACAGCTGCCAACAGCAGCTGAAATAGAAGAATTCTACAAAGAAGTGGATGAACTCACCCTAGCGGTCGACAGGGCCGCTGCGCGTTTGCAAGAATACGTGCTTCAACAACAAGGTCAAGAAACCCAAGATGCGTCTTAACGTTCTATTTCAACTCATCCGTATGCAACGGGTGATGGTGCGACACGGTCTCGATGACCTGATTGCAGAAACGCATCTGCTGCGGCCGTTACGCTACGTGTTTCTGCTCTCGCCCTGGACCTGGGGCAGTGGTCGCACCGAAGGCTCACGGGGTGAGAGGATCCGCGAAGCTCTGCAGGAACTTGGCCCTATCTACGTTAAGTTTGGGCAATCAGTTTCTACCCGTCAGGATATTCTGCCGGCAGATATTGGTGCGGAACTCGTCAAATTGCAGGATCAGGTACCGCCGTTTGCCCCTGAGCTTGCCAGCGAATATATCGAACGCAGCTATGGCCGCCCCGCCAACGACGTATTTGCCGAATTTGATCCACAGGCACTGGCAGCCGCTTCGATTGCTCAGGTGCATGCCGCCCGTCTGCATACCGGCGAAGAAGTCGTCGTCAAACTACTGCGCCCGAATGTCCGTGAACAAATCGAACGCGATATTGAAGTGATGTACGCCCTGGCCTCACTGGCCAAACGCTACTCCAAAGATGCGCGTCGTCTGCGCCCTATTGAAGTGGTCACAGAATTTAAGAAGACGCTACTTAACGAGCTGGACATGATGCGTGAGGCCGCCAACGCTGCCCTGTTACGCCGCAATTTTGAAGGCTCGGATCAGTTGTATGTGCCTGAAGTCTACTTCGACTATTGCCGCAGCGATGTCATGGTGATGGAACGCATTCATGGCATTCCAATAAGCGATATGAAAACACTCCGGTCCATTAATGCCAATATTCCGATGCTGGCTGCAAATGGCGTGGAAATATTCTTTACTCAGGTGTTTCGCCATAATTTCTTTCATGCCGACATGCACCCAGGCAATATCTTTGTTGATGTGAGCGACCCTGACAAGCCGATTTACTGCGCGGTGGACTTCGGCATTATGGGTACCCTAGATGAGCGCGACCGACGCTATCTTGCGGGCAATTTTCTAGCGTTTTTTGACCGTGACTATTATCGTGTTGCAAAACTGCACATCGACTCCGGCTGGGTGCCGGCGGACACCCGTGTGGACGAACTCGAGTCAGCGGTCCGCACTGTTTGCGAACCCATATTTAACAAACCACTTAAGGATATTTCGTTTGGCCAGGTGTTATTGCGCCTGTTTCAGGTCGCCCGCCAATTTGACATGGAAATTCAGCCGCAACTGGTGCTGCTGCAGAAAACCCTGCTGAATATTGAAGGACTCGGACGGCAATTGTATCCGGAGCTGGACCTGTGGAAAACCGGCCAACCGGTACTTCGCGAATGGATGGAAGAGCAAAGCGGCCCTAAGGCGTTAGCGAAGCAATTAAGGCGCGACTGGCCCGAAATTAAATACGTTCTCGAAAAACTTCCTGCGGTTGCTCACAAACTCGTCGATGCCGTGACTGATGAAGATCAAAACGTGGTTCGCAAAGCTCGACAACACGCGAAACGTCAGGCTCAACAGCGCTATTTGGTGTTTACCGGCTCCGCTGTACTTATTGCATCCAGCTTGCTCATTAGCCTAAGCAGTGTCCCGCTGCTGGGCGGTATCGGAGCAATTATCGGTATCGCACTCATGTGGCAAGGTCGCCCGCAGTAACTTGCTACCCTGACAACCAACAGGAAAACCATATCAGACCAATCGTAACGCACCCAATCCATTTCGCTTAGGGTCTTTTCTAGTCTTACGGTATTTGCAGCATATATTTATGGAAACTTCATGACCAATAGCGCAATGGGTGCCATAGCCGACCCTGATAAATTCTTCACCCCAGATAAAGCCCTGCTGCTCGTCTGCCTGGTCACCTATGGGATGGGGCAATCGGTACTGTTTGTCGTGTTCCCTCCTTTAGTAGAGACCATGGGCCTGACCAAGACCCAGTTTGGCCTGATCTTCTCTATTTCAAATATCGTACTTGCCATAGCGGCAGTCTATTGGGGACGACTCAGCGACAAGGTGGGTCGCAAACCCCTATTGCTGGTCGGCCTTTTTGGGTATGCATTCGGTACCAGCCTGCTCGCGCTAACGCTCGAATGGGGCGTACGCGGCACGCCAGCCCCACTGCTGCTGTTCGGGGGCATCGTTCTCGCACGGCTAGTCTACGCATCTCTAGCATCAGCCATAAACCCTTCTGCAAGCGCCTATCTGGCTGATACCACAACACGCGAACAACGCGCGCAAGGCATGGCATTACTGGGTATGAGCTCAGGTATTGGTACGATGCTCGGGCCCGCTATGGGCGGTGCGCTGGCTTTTATTAGCGTGATCTTTCCGCTCTATGTGGTCATCGGACTGTCGCTAATGGCAATGGTTTTGCTAGCGGTAAAACTCAAAGAACCTGAAAAACACGAATCGCCCACAACCGAAACCACGAAGATTTCGTGGCTCGACCCACGAGTCCGTCCATTCTTGCTGCTTTTTTTCTTTTTCTGGATGGGCTTCATGATGAATCAGATCATCGTGGCCTTTTACCTCGAGCAACATATTGGTATTAAAGGCGATGCTAACGTCGCCAGAGCGGCCGCCAGCGCACTGGTAGCCATGGCTATTTGGGCCACCGGGATGCAGTTTTTTATTATCAAACGCAAGTCTTTGGGCCCTCAGCAGATGCTGCGCATTGGGTTCCCCGTCTTTGCCATAGGTGCGATGACCCTCTACTTCGCAACCAGCATGATCGGGATTTGGGTGGCGTTTAGCCTATTTGGTATTTCAATGGCGATGGCAAACGCTGGCATCGCCGGCGGTGCCAGTATTAGCGTCGAGCCACACGAACAGGGCGCTATTGGTGGGCTGCTCTCAGCAGCGCCTATTTTTGGCATGGTGATCGGGCCATTAATCGGCCCGGCATTGTTTGATTTCTATGGCCCGCAAGCCCCGGCATTGGTCGCCGCCATCACCTTTACCTTGCTATCGATTTATGCATTTACCGTAAAGGTATCTGTTCAAAAGACCGACTAACTCAGCCCTGTAGACCATGCAGAAATGCGGCGGCATCTTCGCCCGATTCAATTTTCTCGAGCAATGCCGAGCCTACAATCACGCCGTCGGCATGCTTGCCTAGCATGGCTACCTGCGAGGGCTCGCGAACACCAAAACCCGCGCACACCGGTATTGATGCGTGACGTTTAACCACATCAAGATAGTCAACTACCTCAGGCGGCATAGACTGACCGCCACCGGTCACACCGGTCACAGTTACTGCATAGACAAAGCCCTGGCTTACCTTACAGAGCATTTCGAGCCGGTCTTCCGGGGTCGCAGGGGTCACCAACTGCACCAAACCCAAGCCCTTTGTATCTAGGGCTGCACGGAGCTCCTCGCTTTCCTCCCAGGGCAGGTCCGGCACAATAAACCCGCAGACACCCGCTTTTGCAGCATCAGCAGCCAATGCTTCGTAACCGTATGCAAGTAGGGGGTTGAGGTAGCTCATCAGCACGATAGGGGTATCGATATCACTCGCGGCAAGCTGCTCGATAATCCAATTCAGTGTTACGCCCTGCTCAATCGCTGAATGACTTGAGCGCTGAATGGTGATGCCATCGGCCATCGGATCAGAAAACGGCACACCCACTTCAACCACGTCGCCGTCTTTACAGATTTCGCTGAGCACCTTAATGAACTCATCTTTAACCGGATAACCCGCTGTTATAAATGGTACGAGACCCACACGACCTGCGGCAGTAGCCGTATTGATTGCCGCGGATATTTTCTGATGTAGCTGCATAAATTTACTGCCTGATTAATCTGGTGTGGCTAGCGGTGACTCACTCAGCCGCATCACGAAATGACATGTGCTTGCTCAGAGTTGGCATGTCTTTATCACCACGGCCCGACAAGCCGATGAGAATACGTTTGCCTTGATTCTCCTTCGCCCATTCACGGGCACCTGCAAGCGCATGCGATGACTCAATTGCTGGCAGAATGCCTTCAAATGCACAGCACTCCCGGAGTGCATCCAATGCCACATCGTCGGTTATTGATTGGTAGGTCACCCGACCGATCGTTTTTAATAGCGCATGTTCGGGGCCAACACCGGGGTAATCCAGACCGGCCGAGACCGAATGGGTTTCCTGAATTTGTCCATCGGCATCATAGAGCAGCATCGAATAGGTCCCATGCAGCACACCCGGCTTACCGGCGGCCAATGTTGCCGAGTTGTCGCCAAGATCTGGGCCACGGCCACCTGCCTCGATGCCCAACATTTCAACGCCACTATCGGCAAGCATGGGGTGAAACAAACCAATCGCATTGGAGCCACCACCGACGCAGGCCACGGCAATATCAGGCAAGCCACCCACTGCTTCAATAATCTGCGCGCGCGCTTCTGTGCCAATTACGGACTGCAACACCTGCACCAACCACGGGTAAGGGTGAGGGCCCACCGCTGAGCCCAACAGGTAAAACGTTTCCGCTGGATCAGCTACCCAGTTACGGAAAGCCTCATCAATGGCAGCGCGTAAGGTTGCATCGCCACTGGTCACCGGCACGACCTTGGCCCCCAGCTGATACATACGGTCAACGTTCGGCGCCTGGCGCTCAATATCAACGGCCCCCATATACACGGTGCAAGGGATGCCCACCCGCGCGCAGGCCGCAGCAGTTGCCACACCGTGCTGACCCTGTCTCTTATACACATCTGACGCTGCCGACGATCTACTCTGTGTAGA
>CAJXQV010000079.1 GCA_913058165.1 uncultured Chromatiales bacterium
CGGTATTGTCTGAGCCTGTTGAGACTTGCTGGACGTCAACCACATCAAAACCTTGTCGCTGCCAATATTCGATTGCCGGGATGTTCAACCAGTCTGGATAAGGAGAAAGCAAAGCAACCCGCTCAACACCCAAATCACACAAACTGGTTTTTATGGCTTTCGCGGCCAATACCACGGGGGCTGACAGAATATCTTCGGCCCGCGACTGAATGGTATCTGCTTCCTCATCATCAATTAAATACGAAGACCCGGTGCACGCAAAAAGAAAAGCATCCAAACGCAGCGTAGCAAAGTCATTCACGAGTTCGGGCAACAACTTAAGATAGTCAATAGCTCGTTGCCTTGGATCGGCGCTTAAGCTTCGCAACCGAAGCGCAAAGCATTCAGTTTCATCGGGCATCAACCGGCGAAACTCCGGTTCGACCGTCGGGTTTGCCTGGGGAACACCCAGTCCAAACCAACCTTTCTCTCCATACTCTCTGCGGCTCAAAATATCGCCCTTTTTAGACAACCGTATTCAATCCAATAAACGAATGTATTACTTAAAAGAGGGATATCGATGTTCTTCTTCGGCAACGGCTATGCTACGGACAAGACGTATCCTCATGCTCGTCAGCTCCGATGCATATCCCGGCATACATCAATCTCCGCGTATAGAGCTGAGTTTAACTTCAACATCAGCTCTTCGAGCAACCCCAGCCAGCTTTAGATACTGGATGAATCTAATGGTCGATTGCTGGAGGCTAGGCTGTGCGTCATGACCGTGGAACTGGACAATAATGCGGTTACATACCTTTTGCCATTATAAATGATACATTGCTAGCCATTAATTAGGAGACTGACAATGAGTAAAGCCTACCCTTGGTGTGAGCCCCCGTTTCCTGAAAAGGAACTCCCCCGTGCAGAGCTGGAAGACCGTATCGAAGAACTGTTAGGCCATGTAAACACCATGGTCATGGCGACGATAAATAAGGCGGGCAAACCCATCGCCAGCCCGATTGAATATTACGCCGATGGCCTCAATCTCTATTGCCTGCCGGATGCCGGCACACCCAAGCTGGCGGCGATGCAGCGCGACCCGAATATCTGCTGCGCCATCCACATGCCTTATCACGGCTGGCAAAGCGGCCGTGGCGCCCAGTTCTTCGGGCAGGTAGAAATCATTGAGCCCCATGCTGAGGGCTGGGATCATGGCATGGAAGTCTTCAAGTGGCAGCCGTGGATGGAAGATTTGGGAATGGACACAGGCAAGCCGTTCGAACGCCAGATTGCCAAGATTGTGCCCGACAAAATCCTGTACACCGATGTCTGGCTTTGGAAGCGTGGCTATCACGCTAAGCAGGTGTGGAAAAAGGAAGCGTAGCGGGATCGAAGATTCGAGCTTAATACAACAAACGGGTCAACCCGGTTATTCGCAGCTCGCCCATTTTTCAAAAAATCTCGATTGGAATATCGCGATGCGTTTTGCCCGCATTGGGTTAACCGAAGCAGCGGTTAATCATTCACTCAGAACTCATAGCCTAAGGATGTAACAACACCAAAATCATCTTTTGCAACCGCACCCTGCAGGGGTTTGCTGTCGTAGTCGTAGTAAAAGCTCAAGTCCCAGAACAGATCACTAATAAATTCCTGTTGCACAGATAGATTCAGGTTACCCCTTAAACGATCAAAGTCAGTGATGCCTTGCCATACAGTGGGTGCAATACTGATGCGAAGTTTCGGGGAATAGAGGCGATAAAAAACATATTCTGATGCAAGCATTAACTCTAAATTCGCGCCAGAATCGCTGAAGCTGCTATTGGCATCCGAATTTCCGGTGTCACTTTCCTTATTGACGGAAAGGCCTGTAAACAGCGCCCATTCGGTTTTATCAGTCTGTCTGAGATAACGGCCAATGCCACTGGTCGCTGAAACGCGAAGCTCCAAGCCCAGCTCTTCATTTTGTTGGGCGCCTAATGCTCCAAAATAAAACCATCGATCGGATAAAAACCATTGCCGTGAACCTGTCAGGTTGTTTCGCTTAGTGTCGGTGCCATCACCGTTTCGAGTCAGGGTCGAGTTAAATACCAATGAAGTGAGTCTTTTTTGCGTCCTGTATTTGACGTCGCCATTCAAGTTCCAAGTCAGTATATCGCTGGACTTAGTGTAGTTGAGCCCAACCTTTAAATTGCCATTCAGGCGACTCAGGAAAGGGTCTCGCACATTAATCTGTTCCGCTCGCACCACCTCGTCCATCGCCACAGTAAAAGGCTCGCCCTTAAGCGTCTTAAAGATCAAAAAATTGTCATTTGTATTCAGATTAGGCGGTAATTGACCAAAGACCCGAGTCCCGTCGCGCAGCTCGATTTGAATGAAATGATCACTTTCAATGCGGGCGATACCCTCCCACTTAATCTCAATCGAGCCCATCTCATTGGTCGAGAGCCTCAACTCGCCGTAGCTAAGCTCTTTAATTTCACCCGTTATGCGGTCGCCGTTTTTAAGGTAAATAACATCGGTTTTACCGCTTGCGAAGGCATTAGCAGAGAGAAGGCTAAACACCGATAGCAGCGCAAGCAAATAAATGGGGGCCGCGCGCATGAAGATGCTGCCCAACATGAGTCCGAGAGTGTTGCCTATCGCACGCATTATTAATTCCCTCAACCAAGCTGCAGAAACTCAGCCGGTAGATTATTCATCCGAAAAATTCTATTGGTTTGATGTTAGCAAAATAGCACTTCGCCAAACACCCTCAATAAGATTGAAATACTAGCCAACTATAAAAAAGGCGCAATAAAATGGGGCCACCATTTTTATTTGGCGGCAAAGGCAGAACACGAAACTGGGTAAGCCAAATTTTACTGGGACATATGCTACATACGATACAAAGGTGGTGGACTCAAATCAAAGTAGATACCTTCCTTAACCGGGCTTTCGCTGCCTTCCGCTATTTCACGTGTCTTTTTTGTCAGCCAGCGCTCGCAAGCGTCATGCCAGTTGTAGGTGTCGCCAATATAACGCGCAGAAGACTCACGGGCACTATCGACATCATCGGTCCAATGCTCGAGCCTTGCTTCACTGAGGTAGCAAGCGCCGTATGCGTAGATACCCGTGCGCCAAATCAATAACACCGGCAAACAATCATAACCGCTGTCTTTCCATTCGGTTTCACTGCGAGGACAAAGTAAATTGATACCGCCACGCCTGTCGAGTGTATCGGGATCTTCATTCCAGCGACTGTCCTGCTTTGATGAACAGGGCTCTGTTTCCGTACCACAAAACCAATCGCTGAATGCCACAGGCTCATCGCAGGTATTGCGAACCTTAGTTGGCACGATTGAACTGGCGCTTTTTTGAATCTTGATACATTCATTCGCAGATATGATATCTGTATCAGCAGGAGGTTCTGCCGCCCAAACCGGGATGCCGATTGCTAGAAACAGCGAACTAACAAGCAAACTAAAAAACCTCAATCTCAAGCTCCTAGCTGAAGAGTTATCTGTGTGTGTGACAGATTCACACCGCGTTGGTTCTGCCATCAAAAAAAGTGGATAACGGCACCGGATAATTCCAGTCAATGCCAGCCACCACTATATAATTGGTTTGCTAAGAATATTAACCAACCGGACCAAAAATGCCATGTCTCGAACTGTCGCACACCAACTTTTTAGCCTAACTCTGATCTGTTCACTACTTATCGCAAGTAGTTTTAACCTAGCACAGGCCCGTCCGGCAAAGATTGGTGTTCTGTATATCGTGCACGGTGGCTTCGATGAATACTCAGATGCGGCCTTATGGGATTCGACTCTGCAGATCTTCGCGCATGACCCGAACAGCATGGTTTATAAGGCTGTGTTGTGGAACCCGGAGATGTGGCCGCAGGTTCTGAGCTTCGGCAACGCGCCGAAAGAAATCGGCAAGTACTCTTTCGAACTTGAGCGCATCGGCGGCTTCGATCCTGCAATGACTATCGTTAGAAATCAACAGAATCAATTGAGTCGGATACTAAACAAAGAGCAAAAACAACTTAACGTGCATTTTGTTGCCGACTACGTAAGTTGGATTAACCCCGATCCCAAACATTTGGCAGACCCTAAAAGCATTTACCAGTCGCCGACCAATCCGGATATCCAAATGACCTGGTGCGGCAAAGAAGGCGAAAGTGGTTGGAAGAATTGTGACACGGAGCGCTATAACGTCGATGGCCCAGTAGAACGAATGCTCAATGATGGCGTCGACAGTATTATTGCAATTGACCTGACGACCTCAGGCGTGCGCTTTGCTAAAACCTATGATGTCATCCGCGAAGCACGCAATTTAGTCGATGAGTACAACGATACCAATGGCGCTCAAATTAAACTTCACTGGGTGAATGACCCCACCGACTTAATGGCAGAATCGTATCCGGTCGACCCGATTAACTGGACCTACTCTCTCGGGAAGCCGAAACGCGACATCGAAGTTCCGCTTGAGGGAAGGCCCAACCCTGTTGCGGCAGACCCCTTACTGGCCAGCGTGCAGGTCTCCGGAATCGTTGAGCAATTTAATCCTGATGTCAGTCCCGCTGAAACCGGCATCTTGCTGGTTAACCATTCGCTGCGCGAAAACAACCAATACTATGACCCTAAGGTCGATGACACGCTCATTCTCAATAACAACATCAAACAGCAGTTGCTCGCGGCATACCCCGAGATGCGGGAAGAAAATATCGTTGGTGGATGGATGGGAATTAAAGAGCCTAACTCAGATATCGTCACGTCACGCCGCTCACCCAGTAACTATGAACGCACGCGAAAAATGCGTGGCGAGAACCTGGGTCATGCATGGCTGTATGAAACCGATGACGAAATGCCCGGAGGCGATTGGCAATATCGCTACTGGGAAGCGCTCGAGCGACTGCGGCAGCAAGGCGTAAAGCACATCGTTGTCGCGTTTCCACAAATCATGGTCGATTCGGTATTGAACCTAGTCGAGCTGCCCAATCAAATCGGCAAAGAAATCGGTTACAAAAACTGGCTCTATATTGACAAAGGCGATCGAAAAAACTACCCGGATATCGGTCACCCGTTCGCTGACTACTGGGGCATCTGGGTCACCAAAGAATGCCCGGCCATCAATAACCCTGAGCAGCTGTGTTGCTTTGAAATGGGTGGTTGCAGCGACGGCCGTCCATACCCGCCCACGCAATTAGCGGCGATAACTAAAGCCCGTAACGATCTGGATCCATCGCTGGCCTATGACGTTTCCGCCTATGGGCACCTGGGCTATAATCCCTCTCTTGGCCAGCCAAGTAACAATGCGCCGGTGCAGTCGCAGTATCGTGGCAGCTGGGTTATGTGGACACCCCCGAACGACAATCCTGCAGTAATTACACTGCTGCGCAATCACATTACCGATGCAGTTATCTGGATGAACATCCAACCCGCAGGCTCCGGAGAAGACTAATGCGTATAAAACTAAGTGCCATTGCTATGCTCTTGGTTGGCAGCCTGAACACCATACTCACTCACGCCCAGTTCGTGCCGCCAGGCATTGCACCAACCGCACTCGAACAGATTAATGACAATATTTATACCTTCCGCTGGGGCCCATATCGCAGCATGTTTGTGGTCAGTGACCAAGGTGTCATTGTTACCGACCCACTGAGTGTTGAAGCCGCCGCGGCCTATCGGGAAGCCGTGCGCTCGGTTACCGATCTTCCGGTAACTCATGTTGTTTATTCACACTGCCACTGGGATCATGCTCCAGGCGGACAGATTTTTAAAGATGAAGGTGCGGTGGTTATTGCCCAAGCAGGCTGCCTCGATAATTTAAAAATGTCGCCACATCCCGACATTGTGCCCCCGGACATCACTTTTGAAACGACGTACACCGTCAAAAGTGGTGATGAACAACTCGACCTCTATTATTTCGGCCCCAGCCACGATACCTGCTTAATTGTGATGGTCTCGCCGTCGGCAAAACTCATGTACACGGTTGATATTTTGACGCCGCGGCCGCACGGCAACTACATGCCCTGGGATCCTCAGGTCGCCGACTTCCATTTCTATAATGCTGTGCAGTATTTGCACTGTCTCTTATACACATCTGACGCTGCCGACGATCTACTCTGTGTAGAT
>CAJXQV010000080.1 GCA_913058165.1 uncultured Chromatiales bacterium
AGATCGTCGGCAGCGTCAGATGTGTATAAGAGACAGACACATAGCTTAGTATCGGCTGAAACTCGTTCGCCCTCGGCGGCAAACCATTCCACCTTGACGGATGAGTCAAGCTGACGAAATACCTCATCAAACCAGGCGCGTCCGCATAGGACAGTATCTTCACGTGTGATCACCGTCGCTTTGGCTTGCTGGCTCTCAGCGACTAAAGCGGCCGTCAGATCACCTGATCCGATGTCTTCTGTAAGAGCTGAGCTCACGTCGGCTTCAACGGTTGGTGTGTAGCCTAAGCTATCCGGGAATTGATGGTTTGCGGTATTCATAAGCTCTTAGTATATATATGCCTGAAAAATACGCAGCAATAAAAAACCCGGCCAATGGCCGGGTTCTCTATTTTTACTGCTTGCGTCAGGCTTACATGAAGTAACCGTGATGCGCGCCAACCATACTCATCAGCATAGGAATGGAGAGCAGGGTGTTGGTGCGTGATGCCAGAAATGCGATGCGCTTACCTTTTGCAATGGCTTCAGGTGTCGCTTCAACCATGCCCAGTGCTTTCTTCTGGTTAGGCCAGATAAGAATCCAGACGTTGAACAACATGACTGTGCCACACCAGGCGCCGACACCAATGGTAATGCCATAGACGCCGGTCAGCGTGAAGGCATTGATGAGTTCGCCAGTGATCATTAGGTAGGTTGCACCGGTTAGCCAAGTTGCCAATGCAGCCCAACGGAACCAGAGCAAAGCAGTCGGCACAATGTATTTAGATATGGCGGCCGGACCTGGTCCACCTTCATCTGCAGCAGCAGCTGCAAGGCCGGGAACCTGCACGAAGTTAAAGTAGTACAGCAAGCCAATCCATACGACTCCTGCTGCAACATGAGATAAAATAATGATTGAGCCGGCCATGCTTGCGCCTGCAAGCGAAGTGCCGAATGCAATCGCTACGGCCATAACCACGCCCGCAACAAGAGTGCCGGTAATAGTATTAAGTGGATTCATTTCGTGCCCCCCTTCCTTGTATAGTAATTTCAACCACATAAACTGTAGCCGATGACAATAAGCCTTAATTCACGGGGAAGAATAGGGTAGAGGCGAACATAATACAATGCAGCGAAACCGATTTGCGGCGCGTGGCGAATAGTATTTGAGTTGTTCTTAAGGTTAAGGTGCGTCCAATGTCTTCGGCAAACACACATATTCGGCCAATGTCGCCCTGCGTCAATATTTGCACCATTGCCGATAATGGCAGCTGTATGGGATGCCGCAGAACCGTTCCGGAGATTAGGTCCTGGGCAAAACTGTCGCCGGAGGAACAATGGGCCTTGGTGGCTGAATTGCGCAAGCGGGAGCCGTATTCGTTGTATAAGTAGTTAGCTTGCCGATTGTCCGGAGTTTGCGAACGAGTGTCATCACTCGTTTTTTTTGAACTTATTTGCTTTAGAATAGGGTCCAAGCCAACAACTTTGGTGTGCGGTGAGCGCTATACCGAGACTATTCATCATTATTTAGGAAGACACAGTGTCAATTAACGAACGAATCGAAGCGCAGCTTAAAGAGTTTCCCGTGCTGCTTTATATGAAGGGCAACCCCGATTTCCCCGAGTGTGGTTTTTCATCTCAGGTGGTTAATGCGTTGAAGCAATGCGCGCAAAGGTTCGCTTATGTAAATATTCTTGAAGACCCTGATTTGCGTAACGGCCTAAAAGAATATTCTAACTGGCCGACTTTCCCTCAGCTGTATGTAAATGGCGAGTTGATTGGCGGTTCAGATATCGTGGTGCAGATGTTTGAGTCCGGCGAGCTGAAGAAGGAATTGCAGGCGGCCGGTCAGGCGCGTGATGCAGAATCCTGATTCACCAAAAATGACAG
The DNA here is from genome assembly GCA_913058165.1 of uncultured Chromatiales bacterium. Lineage (GTDB taxonomy): Bacteria > Pseudomonadota > Gammaproteobacteria > Steroidobacterales > JABIQA01. Next base: position 1,869 of record CAJXQV010000080.1, read on the forward strand.
ACATAAAAAAACCGGCCAATGCCGGTTTTTTTATGTCTGTCATTTTTGAAGCACTGCTATATTTTGCCGATTACATTGTGCGCCGTGGGGCGAAGGCCCGGGTGCGTAACTCTGTCGCCTGATTCACGATGGCTCTTATACATGGGCCGATCCATGGGTGCCGCGAGTGCTTTAGAACTCCCTTTTCAAAGACTTTTAGGGGGCTCAGGTTTCGAGTTAATCAGGGCCGCAAGACATCAAGCGGTTTCTGTAAAAGTTAAGTAGGCTTTTTAACAGACGCTTCGTAAAGTGGCCTGAAGTTGTTGACGATTCCGCAGAACAGTTCTGCCGTTTTCTCAGCATCGTAAAGGGCAGAGTGAGCTTCTTTTGCATCAAACTCAATGCCCGCTGCTGCAGTCGCGCGGGCGAGTACAGTTTGCCCGTATGCCAGTCCGCCCAGTGTTGCAGTATCGAATACGCTGAATGGATGAAACGGATTGCGTTTGACTCCTGTTCGGGTAACCGCCGCATTTAGAAAGCCCAGATCAAAGTGCGCGTTATGACCCACCAGAATAGCGCGGTTGCAGTCAACGGCTTTGAGCTGTGCGCGGACGTCCCGGAAAATGCGCTGTAGCGCATCGCTTTCAGAGATTGCGGGGCGCAAGGGATGGTCGGGATCTATGCCGTTGACTTCCAGTGATGCCGGTTCGAGATTAGCCCCCGGAAACGGCTTAACGTGACAGCGCTGGCGGTCCACAGCCCTGAGGTTGCCCTCGTCATCGAAGTCGAGTAGCACGGCAGCGATTTCCAGCAGAGCATCGGTAGCGCAGTTGAAGCCGCCGGTTTCGAGGTCGACCACAACGGGCATAAAACCCCGGAATCTGTTTTTCATCTTTAAGGGCATTAGTTTTTCAGGCCTGCGAGTATTTTCTGATCCAGCAGCAGTTCGAGATTGAAGCGTACGCCAAATCCGGTTGGGCCGCCTGGCACTTGCGCAAGTCCACCGCCGCGACTGGCTGAACTCAGGTCTATGTGGATCCAGGCTGAATCTTTCGGCACAAAGCGTTGCAGGAATCGTGCTGCTTGGATGTGGTCGCCACCACCACCGACAGCACACTGCAGGACGTCTGCATTGCGTGAGCGAAGTTCTTCATCGAAGTCTTTGTCCATAGGGAACGTCCACACGCGCTCGCCACTGGCCCTTCCTGCGGCAATGATGCTGCTGTGGAGCGTGTCGCGATTGCTGAAACCACCGCTGTAACGATCGGTAAGCGCCGATACGCAGGTTCCGGTGAGAGTTGCGAAATCCATGATGAGCTTGGGTTTTTTCTCACCGGCCAGGGCCAGTGTATCGGCGAGCGCCATGCGCCCCTCGGCATCGGTATGGATGACCTCAATGGTGGTGCCGTTGGCCGCCGTAACGATATCCCGCGATTTATACGCTTTTGCACTGTTGCGATTTTCGGTAATGGCGAGCCAGCAATCAATGGCAAACGGCACTTTCAGTTTACTGAGAGCGAGCATTGTACCCAACGCTACTGCGCTACCTGCCATGTCTTCATGCATGTCGAGCATCGATTTGAACGGTTTCAAATTGGTGCCGCCAGTATCGAATATAATCCCTTTGCCGACCAACGCCAGTTCCGGTGCATTGCCGACCTTTCCCGGGCGATACTTGAGGTGCACAATGCCGGCATCTGAGCGGGCATTGCCTTGGCTTACGGCCAGAAATGCACCGGCACCCAGTTTCTTCAATGCGGCTTCATTATGAAATTTCATTTGCCAGTGGTTGTCTTTCGCCAGACCCCGGATGGCTTTCCGATAGTTACTGGCATCCAGTACGTTTGACGGCAGTGCTGTAAGCCAGCGGGTGAGGTTCAGACTTTCGGCTTCGATGCTTGCCCGTTCGATCAGTTTTGCAGGGGCCTTGCCGAAGATGGTTATTTTCTTCAGGCGGGCCTGTTTATTGTTGTTGCTGCGGAACACCGGCATCTTGAAGTCAATTGCAAAGGCCGCTAACAGCAGCGCTTTGTGCAGTTCAGCCGTCTGTGCGCTTGAAAATCCAGACACAGCCAAAGCCAGTGAGACAGGCTTGTCTTGCAATGCTTCACTTACGATCTCACGCGCTATAGACAGCAGCTCAAAACTTTCGGGCCAATCAGTCTTATTCGACAGTTCAGCGAGGGTGATGGAGGTTGCTGCGTCATTGCCAAGATGGCTGCGGATTCTTTTTTTAGTTCCGTGTTTTTTTGCACGCTTCAGTAAATTTTGCAGTTTTGACCCGTCGGGCAGCGATTCCCATTGGGCATTGCTCAGAGATTCCGGTACTACGATGATCAGCGCATCATGGTTATCGAGTTTGGCCAGCGAAAGCTTCGCAAGCGTTTGAGTTACACGGAGTTTTTGTGCGGGGGGTAATAGTGTCGACATAGTCTGCTGGCTTGACCGAAAAACTGGAAAACAGGATGATACCCGACTATGCATGCAAAGAAGGCTGTCATTGCCTCTCTTCAGTAACCGGATGACTGTCGATTAAGTCCGATATCGCGCTTAATTTGGCTATAATTACGCAATAACAACACCTCGGGCGAGCTTCTCGCCTGACCCAACTATTAATGCAGGTTGTCTGTGACTGATTTTAACCGCTACGATGATATCGACCCTGAGGAAACACAGGACTGGCTCGAATCCATTGATTCCGTGCTGCAAGCAAATGGCACAGAGCGCGCGCATTTTTTGCTTGAAACGATGATTGATCACGCTCGTCGTTCCGGCGCGTATTTGCCTTACAGTCCAAATACCGCTTACTTAAATACAATCCCTGTACCTCAGCAGCCTGATTATCCCGGCGATCGCGCAATAGAGCGCCGTATCGAAGCTTATATTCGCTGGAACGCCATGGCGATGGTAGTGCACGCCAATAGTGTGAGCTCTGAGTACGGTGGGCACATTGCCAGTTATGCATCATCAGCGACCTTGTATGAGGTGGGCTTTAACCACTTTTGGCGTGCCGGTAACGAAAAGGACCGCGGAGATCTGGTGTTTATTCAGGGGCATTCATCGCCCGGTATTTATGCTCGCGCGTATCTGGAAGGTCGTTTAACCGAAGACGACCTGAACCATTTCCGGCAGGAAGTCGGTGGCAAAGGCTTGTCTTCGTATCCGCATCCTTGGCTGATGCCCGATTTTTGGCAGTTCCCAACGGTGTCGATGGGACTCGGGCCGATGATGGCTATCTATCAGGCGCGCTTCATGCGTTATCTCGACAGTCGCGGTATCTCGGAAGCCAAAGACCGCAAGGTGTGGGCATTCCTCGGTGACGGTGAGATGGACGAGCCTGAATCCATGGGCGCATTGACTATGCCCGTGCGCGAGAAGCTGGATAACCTCGTGTTTGTTATCAACTGTAACCTGCAGCGTCTCGACGGGCCGGTGCGCGGTAATGGAAAGATTGTCCAGGAGCTGGAAGCCGCTTTCCTTGGCGCCGGTTGGAACGTCGTTAAAGTGCTTTGGGGTTCGCGCTGGGATCCGCTGCTTGAGCGCGACCAACAGGGGCTTTTGCGCCGGGTGATGGAAGAGTGTGTCGATGGTGAGTACCAGAACTTCAAGGCGATGGGCGGTGATTACGTCCGTGAGAATTTCTTTGGTAAGTACCCCGAACTGAAAGAAATGGTTTCCAATATGTCCGATGATGAAATCTGGCATTTAAACCGCGGTGGACTGGATTCAATGAAGGTGTTTGCCGCCTACGATCGGGCGTCGCGCACTAACGGTCGTCCGACGGTAATCCTCGCCAAAACTATTAAAGGCTTCGGTATGGGCCCGTCCGGTGAAGGCAAGATGACTGCTCACCAGACGAAGACGCTTGACCTTGAGGCTCTGCGCGGTTTCCGCGATCGATTTAATATTCCGGTTACCGATGCTGATCTGGAAAAGGTTCCTTACTGCAAACCCGAAGAAGGCAGCGAAGAGCATAAGTACCTTCATGAGCGCCGTGATGCGCTGGGTGGATATTTACCCTCGCGTATTTCCACAGCCGATGTGTTGCCGGTGCCGCCTCTGAAAGATTTCCAACAACAGCTCGATGGCTCTGGCGAGCGCAAAATTTCGACGACAATGGCATTGGTCCGCATGCTGACCAAGCCTGTCTCTTATACACATCTCCGAGCCCACGAGACAAGAGGCAATCTC
>CAJXQV010000081.1 GCA_913058165.1 uncultured Chromatiales bacterium
GACAGTAGTTGCGCTGCGAGTGACCGCCGGAATCTCGATAAGCTCGGGGTGAAAATGCTTTGGCAGACGCTGCTGATAAACCTTGAAGCCATCGCTTACCCAGGAGGGCATTCGATGTCCAACTGCCACGATAGATATCTTCAACGTGGGTTACCGCGCCGCTAGCTAGAGGGCGTATCCGCCACCTTAGAAGACGGTCGCACAGACCAAAGGTCTTCCAGCTTATAAAACTCACGCACAGCAGGTTGCATGACATGCACAATCACATCCCCCAGATCGATAAGCACCCACTCAGAGCCTTCTCGTCCTTCGATACCTATAGGTATAGCGCCGGCCTTTTTAGCGGCATCAAACAAGTTCTCAGAAACCGATCGCACATGCCGACCCGATGTTCCGCTGGCGACCACAAGGTAATCGGCTATGGTGGTGAATTTTCCGACATTCAGAACTGCAATGTCTTTGGCTTTGAGCTCTTCTAATTCTGCGCAGATGAACTTCAAAAGTGCGTCGCTATTCATTCTTCCTCTCTCGTATTATGAGACTCCACGGTTATAACAACCCGAGTCCTTGGCCAGCTCTCCGACTTCGTCAGGCAACAAAAAATTCGCTCCTAAACCGTCGGCAATAAGCTGTCTAATGGCTGAAGAAGAAATTTCTAGTTGTGTTACCTCGTGCACGAAAATCCGACCCGCTAAGACGGCATTTAGATCTGCCGCTTCGTTTGTCTGTCTTTCCTTCATCAAGCCGACCAATTCGCCATCTGCATGCAATGGGCTGCCGGGTCGATGCACTACAACAATATGTGCAAGGGTCAGTATATCCTTCCACCTGTGCCATTGGGGAAAACTTAGCCAGGCATCCATGCCAATAATCAAACAAAGCGGGGTGTCGGGAAGTTCCTGTCGTATCTGCAACAGCGTATCAACAGTGTATGAGGGTCCCTCGCGACCCAATTCGCGCTCATCCAAAGAAAAACCGGGGTAATTATTGATAGCAGCCTTGAGCATGCTTATTCTGAGCGCCGCCGGAGCGCGAGCTGCCGCTTTCAACGGCGGCACTGCACAGGGAACAAACCGAACGTCCACGAGCTTCAATACCTGCTGCAATTCCGATGCAGTCCGCAAATGCCCATAATGGACCGGATCGAAAGTACCACCGAAAATGCCTATTACAGTCTGCTTCATATGCAAGATACCGCGATTGCTGTTGCGATGATGGTCTGCCGCATGGGGTCAGGCTGACAGCTGACCGCGGGCACCTTCTTCAGGGGCTCCGATCGCATACAACAACTCCAATAGAGCATCCCAGGCCGAACCGTAGTGAGCACCCTTAACAATTCTGTCGGCAGTTACTGCGGCTTGTAACAAATAGTCGATACTCTCACGATTGTGTTTTCGCAAGCACTGCGTCATAAGCTGTTGCCTAGCACTCCAAATTCCGGATTGCTTCATCGCCACACCTTCCGGAACACCCTGACTGACCTTCAACCAAACTGATGCCACCGACATAGACTCACGCACCAATGCCCAAAGGGTTAGTGCCGGAGCAACACCTTCCGCGCGCAGCCCATAAAGCATACGGACGGCACGCGTAACATCTCCGCGTAAAGCGACATCCGCAAGCTGGAACACATCGAAGCGCGCACCATCCGCAACCGACTCGGTGGCTAACTCGAGGCTGACATGCGAATTGGTTGCCAGTAAGCCGAGCTTATCGATTTCCTGACGGGCGGCAAGCAGATTACCTTCAACCCGATGAACCAACAGCTCGATAACCTCGCGATCATAAGTTAATGACTGGCGCTGTAAGTTCTGTTCGATCCAAGCCGGCAACTGATCAACCGATATAGGGCGCACAATCACGGCAACCGCCGAATCAATGAGCTGGCCCACCCACTTGCTCTTAGCCGTTGTGCTATCAAATTGTTCCGCAACAATAATCAACAAGGTATCGGGGGGCGGCTTAGCGGCAAGTTCGGCAAGCATCGGGCCACCAACCCTGCCCGGCTTACCCGTAGGCAAGCGGATTTCGACAACTCTGCGGCTGGCAAACAAGGACATATTGCAGGCGCTGTTGCGGATTAAATCCCAGTCAAATCCAGCGCCGACGACAAAAACCTCTCTATCCTCGTAGCCATCTTTGCGCGCGCGGGCCCGAATTCCATCCAGCGCCTCGCCAATCAACAGAGGCTCATCGCCCGCAACAAAGTAGACCTCGGCAAGACCGCCTTTAAGCTGTTTATTTAGCTGTGGCAGCGATATCTTCACGCTGGCTGGCCGCTAGCTGAGTGAGATGCCAGATCGATACAAGAATCTTCGAGCAACACGGGCACGCCATCCACTACCGGGTAAACCAAACGGCCGTCCTCGGTTAACAAGGCTTCATGCATAGGCTGATCTACGCAGTCGCCGCCCCGGGTAAACAATTCTCCGCGGGCTATACCCTCATTCAGACCAGCAAGCTGATCTGCTGAAACAACAGATAATGACTTGTGCGTAATCGGACAACACAGAATATTCAGCAGCTTCGAATCCACTTACTTAATCCCTGTAACAAATTAATAAAAAACTCTTGAACCTACTATATAACAGCTTAATCTGCAGATGGTGACCCGAAGCTTAAGCGTCCTCGTCACTGCCTTCTGACGGCATGGTGCCGCGCAGTGCCACCCGCCATGAGAAGTCTGGCGGCAATGGGTCGGCCCCACAACGCCCCCAGGGGTGGCAGCGCAGGATGCGGCCCAATGCCAAGATCAGACCCCGCGAATAACCGAAACGATCGATAGCCTGATGCGCGTATTCGGAACAGCTTGGGCTATAACGGCAATGCGGCCCGAGCAACGGCGACACGTAACGCTGATAGCCCCGGATCAGCCAACGCATTGGAGGTGAGCCGAGATCAAGCCGCCAGACATGCCTGCGCCTGGTCACGAATAGAAGTGACCATTGCCGCAAGACCGTTGTTGCGGGTAGGGCTTAAATGCTCGCTAAGACCGATTGCGCGAATAAACTCCGGCGGAGTGCTAAGAATTTCAGCCGCAGGCTGTCCGCTGTATACACGCATAACCAAGGCTATTAACCCCGAAACAATTGCGGAATCACTGGCAGCCTGAAAATACAACATGCCATTCTCTGCTTTCGCCTTGAGCCAAACCTGACTCTGACAACCATGAAGCTTGTAGTCGTCAGTACGATACTCATCTGGAAACTCAGGCAATTGCTTCCCAAGATCAATAATGTATTGGTAACGGTCAAGCCAGTTATCAAATAGCTGGAACTCATCGATGAGCTCTAACTGAATTTGCGCGATATTACTCATATGCGGACTGTACGCCTTTAGTGGTATTCAGGTTTTCGTCAGCGACTATCACACTAGTCGCGATTAATCTGCCAGCGCGTGCCGTCAGGGCCATCTTCAATAACCACGCCCATTGCGCTCAGCTCATCTCTAATTTGATCCGCTCGCGCATAGTCTTTGTTGCTTCGTGCGGAAATTCTTTGCTCCAGCAATGCTTCAACTGTCCCGGCAAACTCAGCATCGTGATCTGTCGCAAACCAGGCCTCCGGGTCCTGACCAAGCAATCCGATAATGTCGGCGCTGGCCCGCAATTGTCCGCCCAGCCGGGCCTGCTCTGCAACATCAGTCGACTTGTTCAACTGACGAGCCAGATTAAACAGCTCTGCGAATGCTTTTGGGGTGTTCAAGTCATCGGACAAGGCCTCGATAAATGCCGGGGAAGGCCCTGTTTCTTGCCACGAAGTCTGCCAACCGGATGTATTACGCAACGCGGTATAGAGTCGATCGAGCTTGCGACAACTCTCGGCCAGCAGGTCATCTGACCAGTCCAGCGGTTGCCGATAGTGCCCGCTCAGCAACGCCAGCCGCACTGCTTCGCCCGGCGCATCCTTTAATAGGTCTCTTACCAGCACGACGTTGCCAAGTGACTTTGACATTTTGGTCTGATCAACGTTCACAAAGCCGTTGTGCATCCAGTAGCGGCTGAACAACTTGCCGTTATGTGCACAGGTGCTTTGTGCAATTTCATTTTCATGATGAGGAAAAATGAGATCATTGCCGCCACCATGAATATCAATAGTGGCCCCCAGGTGCTCGGCAGCCATCGCTGAACACTCAATATGCCAGCCCGGGCGACCCCTGCACCATTCACTATCCCAGCCTGGCATATCATCACTGGATGGTTTCCACAGAACAAAATCGCCGGCATCTTCCTTATAAGGCGCAACGTCGACGCGCGCACCATCCATCAGTTGACGCGTGTCGCGTCGCGACAAATGGCCGTAATCAGCATATGAGCTGACACGAAACAACACGTGACCTTCAGCAACATAGGCATGGCCCCGCTCAATTAAGGTGGCAATCATGGTGATCATCTGGGGGATATGATCAGTGGCAAATGGCTCAATGTCGGGACGAAGAACCCCCAGAGCATCGACATCTGCATGATAGGCCGCTGCATTTTCCGCAGCAATTTCTTGAATCGAAAGGCCCGTTTCCTTCGCGCGAGTGCTTATCTTGTCGTCAATGTCCGTAATATTGCGCGCATAGACCACCTCGTATTGCGTGCGCAGCAGTCGCACGAGCACGTCAAATACAACGGCAGGCCTCGCATTTCCGATATGAGGCAGGTTGTAAACCGTTGGGCCACAGACATAAACAGTGACCTTGGGCGGATTTGCCGGCTCAAAGTCCTCTTTTTTGCGGTTCAGGGTGTTGTAGAGCTTAAAGGTCATAAGGGTATCTTTCTTTACAGCCCGCTATAATACCAAGCATTGAGACAATGCCCACCTCCCTGAAGAGTACTGATTTCACGGCGTGGGTCGACCCCCCGGAGACGATACATTGAATTCCAAGGATATTTTTGGCCCACGAGCAACTATCGAGCAAGTGGAAGAAGGCTCAGAACTGGCACCAAAATTCGATGCGTACGGCCTCATGCCCGCTGTAACTACAGATTACACCAGTGGCGAGTTGCTGATGCATGGCTACATGAATGCCGAAGCACTAACCAAAACCATCGAAACCGGCGAAGCGCATTATTTCAGCCGCAGCCGGCAAGCTTTATGGCACAAGGGCGCCACCAGCGGACTAACGCAGAAAGTGGTCGAACTCATGGTTGATGACGATCAGGACTGCGTTTGGCTCAGGGTTGATGTTGCCGGCGGCGCAAGTTGTCACGTGGGATACCGTTCTTGCTTCTATCGCAAAGTCCCAGTGGCCGACGATGCGGCAAATGCCAGCGGTCCGCTCCCACTGGAGTTCACTGAAACCGAAAAAGTTTTTGATCCCGAAGTGGTTTATCCCGGCGTGCCGAACCCGACTAAACTCTAAACAGAGCGCTTTTTATTTCGAGCCTTTCTTCGCGGGCGCCTCTTTGAAAGGGCCCCGATTAATTTAGTTTGCGGCAATCGCGACCAGGAATACAAAAACTCAATACTGCCGATCAACATCACAAGGTATGCGCCCAGTTCCATCAACTCTTCAGCAGCAATCTTCGCTGCACGAACGTAGTGCTCATCCATCACCACAGACCATAGCTGGTTACTGACGACGATTTGCGTAAACGGCACCAGCATCAGCAACCCCCCGAATACCATCCCCAGTCCAGCCGATGGCCAGGAACGGCGCCAGCCATTCAAAAACCGATTGCGATTACGTACTAAGTAAACTCCTGAGATGGCCAGCAGCACCGCGCATAAAACCTGCCAGAAGTTCTCCACAACATAGGTATCAAAGACGTAATCAAGCTCACGGATCAGGAACAAGGCAAACAGTGATGCCCAAGCAATCGCCATAGGCCGGCGCAAACGATCACGGCTGGCAATCCAGATAAACAGGCCAACACAAATTAGTAAGCAAGCATGTTGCAGCTGTTCGATCGCTGAGAACTCACTGGTGGCAGCTCGCTGAACAGCAATGTCGAGTGATAAACCACCTGGAACAATATAGGGCACCAGCATGACGCCGTAGGCTGTTGCGGCCACCAACAGGCCGTATATCAAAT
>CAJXQV010000082.1 GCA_913058165.1 uncultured Chromatiales bacterium
GTCGGCAGCGTCAGATGTGTATAAGAGACAGACCCTGATGCCGGCGCCACCAGCCAGCGCCTCATGGTAAACGCGCAACTGCTGGTCGGAACTTGAACCACGCGAAACAATAGTGCGTGCGTGTTGCACTTCGGCGACACAATCAAGCGCCTCGGCATCCTCTGCAATCAACTCAAGTATTTCTTCCAATAACTCAGGAAAAGGCACAACGCTGTTCTTAGCCAGGTCCAACAAGCCGTCGGAAAAACCATAGCGCATGGCTCTCCAGCGGTTTTCATCCAGCAACATCGGGTTATAAATTCGCCAAGACTGATTCGCATGCCGCAGACGGTAAAGCATGCGCAGCAGGCAGGTGGTAAGCGCAGCCAGACACAGGGCATCTTCGATATGCGTGCAAACATCCAGCACCCGGGTTTCGAGTGTGGGGTAACGAATACTCGGGCGGATATCCCACCAGACCATCGAGCCGTCTTCAATAATGCCGGCATCTGTCAGCACCGCGACGTGTCGTTGGTACTCGGCGTAACTGCTAAACACTGGTGTAATTCCGGTGCGCGGCAATGCATCGAATACGGTCAAACGATACGAACGCAAGCCCGTATCCTCACCTTGCCAAAAGGGTGATGAACTGCTCAGCATTAACAAATGCGGCAGGAAGTAACGCATTTGATTCATCAGATCGATACGCAGCTCGTTATCCTCAATGCCAACATGCACATGCATACCGCAGATCAATAACCGGCGCACCGCAGCCTGCATTTCCTGCTCAAAGTTCTCGTAACGTTTACGCTGCGTATGCAGCTGCTCTGACCAGATTGCCGACGGATGCGTGGATGCGGCTATAGGCGCCAAACCATGCTTGGCTGAGACATCAACAATCACCCGCCGCAATTGGCACAGGTCTTCACGAGCCTCGGCTATAGTGCGGCAGACTTTGGTGGCCACCTCTACCTGCGAACACAGAAACTCCGGAGCAATCTGTTGCCCTGAGAGTCGATGACACTCATCCATGAATGCATCAGGCGGATCATTAGCTAACGCGAGAGTCTCACGGTCAACCAACAGATACTCTTCCTCAATACCCAGAGTGAACTTCGGTTCAGTTGTCATTCACACAGCCCTCCCTGCGGGTGTAAAGCGATACATTGCGGAGCAACGATCGCAAAATCGCTGTAAGAATTCCGACCCACTTCGCCGAACCCGAGTTCAACATGCGGCAGCCCTGCGGCTTTGGCATGGGCATCATGAATATCGTTTTCCGGATGCTTGCCGGAGTATGGTCGATTATCGCCCACTTCACGCACTTCCAGCTAACGAAATGCATGGATCTAGCAATAGCTCACCGTCTGCATACAACACCATGGAAGCTTCGACAGCGTGGGGTTTAATCTGCTTTTCAAGTATTACAGGCATATGCGGCAGCCAACCAAAAGGATTATGCACAGTTAATGGTGGCTGCCGTGCGAGAGCAGGTCAATAGCTGAGTGTTGACGCCCAAAGCCGCAACAACATGACATCGGAACTTAGATCACGGACAATAGTGACTTAATCCTTCATAATTGGTACTTTTCAATGTCAGCATTCAACGAGCATCTCAATGACTAAAAATGGCGTACTGGTTACCGGCGGCGCCGGCTATATTGGCAGCCATGTTGTGCGCCAACTGGTTGCTGCCGGCGAACGGGTCATTGTTCTTGACAACCTTTCAACAGGATTTCGCTCGGCTGTGTTGGGTGGCGCCTTTTATCAGGGAAACACTGGGGACAAAGAACAGGTAAGTCGAATATTAAAAGAACATGAGATAGGCTCGATACTGCACTTTGCCGCGCACACTATTGTTCCCGAATCGGTCTCCGACCCACTGAAGTACTACGGTAATAACACCTGCGACAGTCGCAACCTGCTTGAGTGCGCCAACGAGGCCGGTGTCGAACATTTTATTTTCTCATCCACCGCAGCCGTCTACGGCCTACCTCCGAACGGTAGAGCATCCGAAGATACTGCGACCGCACCCATTAATCCTTACGGCACATCGAAGCTCATGACCGAGTGGATGCTGCGTGATCTGTCTGCTGCCACCAACTTGCGGCACGTCGCGCTGCGCTACTTCAATGTTGCAGGTTGCGATCCAGATGGCCGCATCGGGCAATCGACAGAGAAAGCGACACTGTTAACCAAGGTTGCTTGTGAAACTGCTGTTGGTAAACGTCAACAGGTATCGGTTTTCGGTACCGACTACGCCACACCCGACGGCACCGGCGTGCGTGACTACATTCATGTCGAAGATCTTGCCGACGCCCACTTAAAAGCGCTCAACTATCTGCGCGATGACGGCCATTCAGTCACACTGAATGCCGGCTATGGACACGGTTACAGCGTTAGGGAAGTACTGGCCGCTGTCGAAAAAGCGAATGGTGCGGCACTGAATATAATCGAAGAACCGCGCCGTGCCGGTGACCCCGACGCACTAATAGCCGTCGCCGAAAAGATTCGCACGGTGTTGGGCTGGCAGCCTCAGTACGATGATCTCAACACCATTGTGACCACAGCACTGAACTGGGAACGCAAGATTCAAAAGAACCCGCCAAAATAGCTGGCAGCTGACTGCAGCGTTAGTCCAATCTACTTGGGCAACGGAATATCGTATTTATCCATGAGGTCATACAAGGTAGGGCGGGTAATACCCAGCAGCTTGGCCGACTTCGAAATATTACCTGATGCGTTCGCTATCGCGCGGCGCACTGCCGCAACTTCAGCGTTACGCCGCACCTCACGCAGATTAAGATCCTCAGATGGCGCATCTTCAGCCAACCCCAAATCTGCCGAGGTTATCTGCTTACCTTCGGTCATAATAATGGCGCCGCGAATTTTGTTTTCAAGTTCGCGCACGTTGCCCGGCCACGAATGCGCCTGAATAGCCCGCTCAGCATCCGGCGAGAAACCTTTTAGCGATCGACTGTGGGATTCTGCGTGCTTAATCAGCAAGCTGCGCGCCAAAACAACCCGTTCGCCTTTGCGCTCACGCAGCGGCGGAATATTGATGGTGATCTCACTAATCCGATAAAACAGATCTTCACGAAAACGACCATCGGCAATGCACTGCTCTAGGTTTTTGTTAGTAGCACACACCACCCGCACATCCACTGGAATTTCGGTCCGCCCACCGACACGCTCAACCACACGCTCCTGCAAAAACCGCAACAACTTAGCTTGCAATGACAGTGGCATATCGCCTACTTCATCCAGAAACAACGTGCCATTGTTCGCCAGCTCTACCTTGCCCTGAGTCTGCTTTATCGCTCCCGTAAACGCACCCTTTTCATGCCCAAACAGCTCACTCTCCAGAAGATTCTCCGGAATAGCAGCACAGTTAATGGCGACAAAGTTTTCATCCACGCGATTGCTTAACGAATGCAAAGCCCGCGCTAACAATTCTTTACCGGTACCACTTTCACCCAACAGCAATGTCGTGGCATTGGTCGGCGCAACTTTCTCAACCATGCGGCAAACTTCGAGCATCTTTGGACCGGAGGCAATAATGCCATCGAGCGGTGATACACCTTCACGTCGCAGCAGCCGCTGATTCTCCTGTTCCAGATCAAACATCTGATAAGCGCGCTGCACAATGAGATGCAGAATCTCATCATCGACAGGTTTCTGATAAAAGTCGTAAGCGCCGAGACCGACTGCACGCAATGCATTTTCCTGATCGCCATGACCGGTAACTACAATAACTTTAGTCTCTGGTCGCAACGCTAAAATTTCCTGCAGAGTAGCGAGACCTTCGCTAACACCTTCAGGATCGGGCGGCAAACCCAGGTCTTGCAAAACCACGCCGGGTTCGTGCCGACGTAATTCGGCCAAAGCAGACTCACGGTCTTCAGCAATTAGCACTTCGTAATCTTCAAAGCACCAGCGCAACTGACTCTGTAAGCCAGGATCATCTTCCACAATCAACAGATGCTTTTGTTTTTGCTCGCTACTGGCCAAACCGAACTCCTTTCGAACCTGCGTTATACAAACTGAGAATACTTAATATGAACATCATCCCACTTCCTTTATCGGCATACGAATCGTAATTCGTGTGCCAATACTCTGCTCCGATTCGACCTCAAAAGAGCCACCCGCTGCAAGTACAAATGAACGGGCCTGATACGCACCAATCCCCATGCCCTGACTGCCCTTGGTTGAATCAAATGGACGAAACAAACGATCACGGATAAACGCGGCGTCCATGCCACTGCCATTGTCCTCAACAACAACCTGCGCCTGTGCGGCAACGGTATCAACGGAAATCATCACATGGCCATCATCCGGTGTGGCTTCCTGAGCATTGCGGATCATATGCGCCAGCACCGAAGCCAGGCCTTCCTGATCGACTCTAATCTCTACTGAACTGTCTTTATCTTTAAACCTCGGCACAGGACTGCGATTCTTACAACGGTCGACTGCATCGCGCACAATATCAGCAACCTTTACCGAACGACGCGGCCGGTCAGTTTTACCCGACTGCAACTGAGCCAGCAATTTATTCATGCGACCTACTGAGTTATCGATGGTAGCCATGGCATCTTCAAAAAACGCTGGATTGCCTTTGTGCTTTGCCGCGTTTCGGACCATTAACGATTGCTGAGCAATCAGATTCTTCAGGTCATGCATCACAAATGCGGTTAGCCGGTTAAATGCTTCGAACTGCTTGGCTTCCGACAACTGCTGATCAGCCAAATACTGTGCAAGATATGCGGCAACCTGACGACCCGAAGTACGCAACAAATCAATTTCTTCAAACCTAAGCCGGAAGGATGAACTCGATTGAAACAGCACGACAAAACCAAGCAATGCTTCATTGCTAATTAACGGCACAATAAGCAGTGCGTCAGGAAACTGCTCCAGCCATTGCGGCCGTTCGATACCCGGATACAAATCAGGCCGCCGGTTAAGCTCAGCGGTATCGAGAATCCAATTCCGCTCGGCCATAAAACGCACGGCGGGATCGCTGGCATCAACGCTGACATCGCTCCAGCCCTCGGTGTTCCAACCCGCCACACAGTGAAAAGGCTCGCCGCTATTGCGACGCAACCAAAGCACGCCGGCGGGGCTGGACACAATCTGCGCGATACTCTGCACCGCTCGTTCAGGCAGCGGCATATCTTCGACAGGCTGAGCCAGTGTATCAATAAGCCGCAGCCACTCCTCGCGATAATCATAGCGGAACGGCAAAAAATGCTTACTAATAAAAACACGCAATTGCGCACGCAAACGCTCTGAAAACAGGAACAAGAAAAGCACAGAAAAAGAAGCCAGGGCAAATATCGATCCCGAGTACGCCGCAGTGTTCGAACTGAAGCTATGAAACACGGGAATAAGCGCCAGAATTACCACCAACTGCGCGCCCACAGCCATCAACTTCGATGCATAGGCCCTTGCGCGCGGCGATATAAATGCAGCCAGCGACCACTGCGGGTTCCTGCGCCACGCCGCCACCACCAATGCGAGAGCGACGATCATGCTGACCACACGCAACAACATTAACCAGGGCGGCACCTGCAGTGACAACAGCGACACAGTAGTCATAACAGCTTGCGAACCCACCACCAGAACTGCTGCAAGACAAATCAGTTTTAACGACGACTCTCTATCAATCGTGGCCTCGCCGAAAAACTGAGCTGCCAAAGCCAGCGCCAGCAAGTCGAGTATCAGCAAGGCGACAAGGTAGACATCGGCATCCGGGAACACCCGTGCAACCTCCTGCAGAGGAAACAATGTGGCCACGCACGCCAGCAATACCAGCGCCCAGATCCAGCGTGCTCCGCGCCGCACCTGCTCGGGCATTGACTGCAAATAAGGCCCACGCAGCAGTCGTTCGATCAGCAAATACCAAGTAAAGAGCAATAACAGCTCCACCAGCATGGACAACCCACCGATGCTGCTCCCGGTAGGAATCAATAGATAGCCTGTCTCTTATACACATCTCCGAGCC